>JAZSKL010000013.1:0-5455 GCA_045534855.1 Acutalibacteraceae bacterium | reverse complement strand
ACTAACCTTAAAAAATAACCAAAATACATCTCTGAATATGTGTTATGTTAACTCTTCGCTTGAAGTAAGCGGAGGACTTAACAGAGCACAGATATTTAACAAATAATTTAAAACTGCTGAATCAACCGAGGAAGAGGTTAGTAATCCCCTTTTCCTCGGTTGGTTTTTGATTAGAATTATATACAAAAATTATACTTTTTCCCTCATCCGTCACTTGCTTCGCAAAATCCACCTACCGCACAAAAAGGGGCGGAAAGGTGACTGACCATCCAATTTATTCGCCGCTAAACTATAATTTGTTTTTTTATATTCTCTTTTACAACACAATTATCCATATTTTTAAGCCGAAATATACTCCAAATTTATGCAATAATGCGCTTGATATTCCATACTCGAAGTGCTATAATGTGTGACGTGCATTATGGCACTTCGATTTTTTTAAAGGGCGAATGAGAGGTCTTTTTTATGGAACAAATACTTTTTAGTTTATCGGTTGCTTTATTTGCGGGTCTTATGCTTTCCCGTCTTGCAAAGCTTGTAAAGCTTCCTGCCGTTACCGCATACCTTGTTGCAGGTATTCTGGTAGGCCCGTACCTTTTAGGTTCGTTTGATGTGCCGGGGCTTGGATTTACAAGTATGCACAATATTGAGCAATATAAAATAATATCCGATGTAGCGCTTGGCTTTATCGCCTTTTCCATTGGTAACGAATTCAGACTTTCACATCTTAAAAAGACAGGCAAGCAGGCTACTGTTATAGGTATTATTCAGGCAGTTTTCACCACATTGCTTGTTGATGCTGCCTTTATAGGACTTCATTTTATAATACCGCAATACTTACCTCTTCCGGCAGCCATAATTCTTGGTGCGGTAGCTTCGGCAACTGCTCCTGCCGCAACGCTTATGGTTGTTCGTCAGTATAAGGCAAAAGGTCCTCTTACCGATATTTTGCTTCCGATAGTTGCCCTTGACGATGCCGTTGGTCTTGTATTGTTTGCTGTTTCATTCGGCGTTGCAAAAGCACTTGTTTTGGGAGAAGTAAGCATTATTTCAATTATTTTAGAACCTATTTTAGAGGTTGTTCTCTCCCTCGCGTTAGGATTTATTATGGGTGGTTTAATTACCTTCTTTGAAAGATTTTTCCATTCGCGCTCAAAGCGACTTTCCATGTCGGTAGCCTTTGTTTTGCTGACTGTTGGTCTTTCAAAGCTCACCTTTACACTTCCAGGCGGTATTCACGTTGCTTTCTCCTCACTTCTTGTCTGTATGATGCTCGGTACCGTATTCTGCAACGAATGTGACTTTTCCGAAGAGCTTATGGACAGACTCGACCGTTGGACAGCACCGTTATTCATATTATTCTTCGTTTTAAGCGGTGCGGAATTAGAGCTTTCAAAGTTCCAAGACATAGTTGTTGTAGGAATAGGTTTGGCATATATACTTTTCCGTTCTATCGGCAAATACTTCGGTGCTTCGTTCAGCGCAAAATCGGTTAAATGCGATTCGAATATCGTTAAATATTTAGGTATAACCCTTTTGCCGCAGGCAGGTGTAGCCCTCGGTATGGCTATGAAAGCCAAAGAGCTTAACGGTGACGGCGTTGGAGAGATTGTTGCAAACATAACACTATTCTCGGTACTTATTTACGAACTCGTTGGTCCGTTCCTTACCAAGGTTGCTCTTACCAATGCAGGCGAAATCAAGCCCGAAGGCAAGGTTAGCGCCCGTAAGAAGCCTGAAAACAGCGTAAAAGAATAAAATAAAATAAAAGACTGCGGAAGAAGTTGATTTTTACTTCTTCCGCAGTTTTAATTTTTATAGTTTATTTTATATTATTTTTTCGGGATTAAGAATATTTTTAGGGTCAAAAACTTTTTTGATTGACCGCATTATTTGAAGTTGTACCGCATCTACAGAATTTGCAAGATACTCACGTTTTGCATAACCTATTCCGTGCTCACCCGAAACAAGACCTCCCATTTCATTAGCCTTGTTATACAAAAGCTCAAACGCAGTTTTTAGTTTTTCCTGCCACTTATCCTCGCCTAAATCATCACGGCAGATATAAATATGCAAGTTACCGTCACCCGCGTGACCAAAGCTCGGTATTCTTATTTCAAGCTGTTGGGCAACGCTGTGAGTATACAGCACAAACTCGGCAACACGGTTTCTCGGCACTACAACATCACATTCATCCATCTCGGTAGTTGATGCCTTTATAGCCTCTAAAAAAGCACCTCTTGCCGACCATACAGTACCCTTACGCTCTTCGGTGTCAACAAAATAGGCATCCAACGCACCGTTTTCAATACAAAGCTCGGCAATTTCGGAAAGCTCTTTATCAACCGTTTGACGGTCATTACCGTCAGCCGTAAGCAACAAATAAGCAGGCGCTTTGCTTTCAGGGAAGCGTTTGCCCAAATAATCCTCCGAAAAAAGTATGGTTGCACGCTCCATAAACTCTATTGCAGTAAGCGAGAAACGGCTCTTTATAAGCTTTGGAACGGTATTTATAGCACTGCTTATATCCACAAAAGGAACAAGCAGAGATACCGTAACCTGTGGCAGCGGAACAAGTTTTAAAGTAGCTTCGGTTATTACAGCAAGCGTACCCTCGGAGCCTATTACTAAATCCTTTAAGTCATAACCTGAGCTGTTTTTTACAGCCTTTGAACCAAGTGTAGTTACGGTTCCGTCAGGTAAAACTACCGTTAACGAGCGCACATAATCACGTGTTGTACCGTATTTTACCGCACGCATACCGCCGGCATTAGTGGAGATATTACCACCTATGGTAGCACTTTTTTCTCCGGGGTCAGGCGGATACAGAAATCCGTTTTCCTCTGCAAAAGAGGCAAGCTCCATTAAAAGAACACCGGGTTGCACGGTTACGGTAAGATTTTCCTCATCAAGCTCTAATATTTTATTCATCAGTACAGTTTCCAAAACTATACCGCCATGAACGCTTACGCAAGCGCCAACAAGCCCCGTACCGCTTCCTCTTGCGGTTACCGGTATATTGTTTTCATTGGCATAAGCCATAATCCTTGAAACTTCCTCGGTAGATAACACCTTTACCAATATTTCCGGCATAGCGCTTACTCCGCCTAATTCATCATGTGCGTAATCGGGACTTATTTCTTCCCCAACAAACACCCTATCGGCAGAAACAAAGGAACGAATCACAGCAATATCTTCGTTATCAATCTTCTTATACACCTGCTTTTCCCTCCTCAATCTGCTTAATAATTTTAGGTAATATTTCGTATATGTCCCCTACTATTCCAATATGTGCAATATTGAATATTGCGGCATTACGGTCGTAATTTACAGCTATAATTCTATCCGAACCGTTCATTCCGGCGGCAAACTGAACCGAACCCGAAATACCAAGTGTTATTATAAGCTTCGGCTTAACGGTACGCCCCGAAAGACCTATTTGACAGCGTGGGTCAAACCAACCGGCTTCCACCAAAGGACGGGTGCAGGCAAGCTGTGCCCCTAAAAGAGAAGCCAATCGCTTTGCCAGATCAATATCAGCCTCCTGCTTAAAACCTCTTCCGCAAGCAACAATTACCTCCGCCTCCGAAATATCAACCTGTTTTTCCTTTTTAAGCTTTGAGACAATCTCGGTTTTGCCGTTGAGCATATCGGAAGATATTTCCATATTAAATACCTCGCCGTTTGGCTCGTTAGTTTTTTGAGGAGCAGAAAAAACCTTATATCTTACGGTACAAAACTGCGGACGGGCATCAGGCGTTATTATCTGTGCCATAATATTTCCTCCGAACGCAGGGCGTATTTGCACCAAATCGGTATTTTCTTTCATTTGAAGAACGGTACAATCGGCAGTAAGACCTGTATTACATCTTGCCGCCACTCTTGGGGCTAAAGAACGTCCCAAATTTGTAGCACCAACAAGAATCGAACCCGGTTTTACCTTATCAATAAAATCATAAAATGCGTTAGCATAAGGCGTTATTGTAAAATCGGCAAAAGCAGGATTATCATAAACGTAAACCTTATCTACACCGTATGATAAAAGCTCTTTTATCTGATTTTTAAGTCCGTAGCCTATAACTACCGCTAAAACCTCCTGACCTATTACATTGGCAAGCTCACGAGCCTTTCCAACAAGCTCCGCAGTTACGGGATGAAGCGAATCATCCTCACATTGAGCAAAAACCGCAACCCCTTTCCAAAGGGATTTATCAAGCTGAGTATTAGTTTTTTCCTCCTCGAAAGCGAACACGCCTTCAGGACCTTTTTTAACGCAAAGCTTGCAAGCCTTGCAGGCGGCATTTATTGAAAGCTCACCGTTTATATAATCTATTGCCGAAAAAGGACACAGCTTTTTTACAGCGGCAGCGGTTTCGGCATCTACTTTTCTTTTATGTATTACAATCCCCATTTCACTGCCCCCTTACACAAACTTTTCATTGCAAAGTATATTATAAAGCTCTTGAGAAAGCTTATCTGCATCTCCCTCAAGAAGAGGCTGACCCTTTCTGACCTCGGGTGAAAAAATACGCTCAACACGTGTCGGAGAGCCTTTTATACCAAGCTTTGAAGCATCGGCAGCAGGAAAATCGGCAAGAGAAAGCATTTTAATTTGATCATCCTTTACCGCCTTACGCCTTAAATACGAGGGCAGTCTTGGCGTGCTTACATCCTTTTCCATCGTAATAAGGCAAGGAAGCTGCATTTTTTGGGTTTGCTGTATTCCGTCAAGGTCAATAGTAACAGTAATGCTTTTTTCATCCACAGCGTCTATTTTTAAAACATTTGCAGCATGCTCTATTCCGAGCTTTTCAGCAAGCTCCGGCCCTACCTGAGCCGTATCGCCATCGGTTGTTTGTTTGCCGCAAATTATAAGGTCATATTCGCCAAAGCTCTCTACACCGAGACTCAAGCAATAACTTGTTGCGGCAACATCTGCGCCGCCAAAGGCACGGTCAGAAAGAAGCAAGCCCTCATCTGCACCCATCCAAAGGCACTCCTCCAATACACTTTTAGCCTGAGGCGGGCCCATAGATATAGCTTTTACCTTTCCGTTTGTTTGTTCTGCCAAAACAAATGCGGTTTCAAGAGCAAATAAATCATAAGGATTAAGCTTTGAAGCAACACCGTCACGTTTAAGCGTACCGGTAACAGGATCGATTGCAACCTTGTTTGTTCCCGGAACTTGCTTTACGCAGGTAAAGATTGTCATTTTTTTAACACATCCATTCGGTTTTTTTGGTATCTTTTAACAAAAATTATAACACTCACACAAAAAAATGTCAACCTAGCATTATGTGTTTAATTATATAATTATATGATTATTATATTGATATTCTGATAATGTTATTATATAATGAGTTGAATAATCTGATAGGGAGATTTTACAAGATAGAGCTGGATTTACGGTGACTGATATCTTGCGTTTTAGCCGTTATTGTTTACTTTTTTACAT
>JAZSKL010000221.1:0-2222 GCA_045534855.1 Acutalibacteraceae bacterium | reverse complement strand
AAATTTTTAAAGAAAATTTGTCTATGCCCATTGCAATGAATATAGACAAAATTGAATTTTCTCTAATTCAATTTTGTTTAAGCCGATAAAATCGGCTTATCGAAACACTTTTTCAGTGTTTCGACTTTCTATAATCATTATCTTTATTGACTTGTTAAGCATTAGATGATATTATATCATCAGTAATTACTTGTTTTTGGAGGCAATTAAATGGAGGTTCTTGAAACTCTTAAAACCCCTGTGGCTTATGAGTGCGATGTTTTGGTAGCAGGCGGAGGCTTCGGCGGTATTTCTGCGGCTTTAGCAGCGGCAAGAAACGGAAAAAAGGTGATTTTGCTTGAAAAGCTTTATATGCTCGGCGGTCTTGGAACGGCGGGTCTTATAACCTATTATCTCCCGCTTTGTGACGGTATGGGTCATCAGGTTTCCTTTGGTATAGCCGAAGAGCTTTTGCGCCTTTCTATCTCCTTGGGCGAGGAATCGCGTTATCCGGACATCTGGTTCAACAGCGAGGATGCCGATAAAAGAACTCCTAAATCAAAGCGCTACGAAACGCAGTATAATGCACAGCTTTTTGCCATCCTTGCAGAAAAGCTTTTAATAGAAAACGGTGTTCAGGTTCTATACGGCACCTACGCCGTAAGCGTAAAAAGCGAAAACCAAAAAATAAAATATGTTATAACCGAAAACAAAAGCGGACGCGGGGCAATTTCGGTTAAAACCGTTGTTGATGCAACGGGCGACTGTGACATTGCCCACTTTGCCGATGCTCCTACCGATACCTTTAAGCAGGGAAATCTGCTTGCCGCTTGGTACTACTCGATTGAAAACGATAAATATAAAATCACCCCTCTCGGCGCTTGCGATATCCCCGATGACCAGAAAAACGGTAAGAACGATGTAAAAAGTCTTGTAGATTTGCGATTTACGGGGGTTGACGGCAAGGAGCTTTCGGATATAAACATCCTCTCCCACTCGCAGGTTTTAAACGATGTTAAACGCAAACAGCAAAGCGGAAGCTGTATGCCCGTAACCATCGCCACCACACCGCAGGTAAGAATGAGCCGTAAAATAGTAGGCGAATACATTCTTTGCGACAAAGAAGAGCATAAATACTTTGAAGACTCAATAGGTATGGTTTCGGATTGGCGCAAGCGCGGGCCTGTATACGAAGTTCCTTTCGGAACGCTTTACAGCAGTAAGGTGAAAAATCTCATCACTGCCGGCAGATGCACCTCTGTTACCGAGGCTATGTGGGATATAATGCGCGTTATTCCCTGCTGTGCCGTAACAGGCGAAGCCGCAGGAACAGCCGCCGCTTTATCGGATGATTTTACAAAGCTTGATATAAAAGCGCTTCAAAAAAGGCTTGTTGAACAGGGTGTTGTAATTCACGAGAAGGATTTATAAGATTATATAATGCAAAACGGAACGGTTTTTCGCCGTTCCGTTATTTTTATTATTCGCTTTTAACTACAAATGAAAAATCAATATATCCGTTATTCTTATCAAGCTTCAATCCTGAAAGAGTTTTGCCGTAGGCAATGCTTGTACTTTGGAATAACAGAGGTATTATGGTATCCGCCGAAGCATTATTCGGGAATTGATTCATATACTCCGAAAGCGAATCGCTTTTTGCCGTTACGGGGAAAAGCGCCATTTGAAGCGTTTGCTCTGAAAGCTCATTTTGCAACGCATCAAGGTTTGCTGATGCCTCCATATTTATAAATGCGCTTAAAACCTGTTGCCAATGCCCTATCATATCATTAGCAACGCCCTTAATTACGGTATCATCATAATAATAAAGGGTTGTTTTTGGGAATTTCTTATCAGGCATACCCTTTACCGCCGCCGAAAATGCAGTTTTTGCCGCCGCTTCGTTGTATTCCTTTATACCAAAGGGCGAGTATGAACTACTCGGTAAAATTTCGGGAAATACAGAGCTTGCTTTCGCCGTTCCGTACATATCCGATGTAATTAAGGCGTTGCGGTCAATGCTCATAGCAAAAGCAGAACGCATCTGTGCGCTGTACTCTCCCGAAATTGTAAGCACCCAGCAAATATTCTGAAGAGACTGTATTTTATAGCCGTTTTTCTTTGCGCTTTCAACATCTGCGCTGTTTAAAAAAGCGGCATCAACACGTTGGTCAACAAGCTCCGAAAGAGCGCTTTTTTCCTTATTTTTCGAAAGAAATACACCGCCGTTTTTTGCAGTAAAATCA
>JAZSKL010000112.1:0-11403 GCA_045534855.1 Acutalibacteraceae bacterium | reverse complement strand
CGATGTTCCCTCTCTTACGCATTTACAGCCCAAATGAATAAGAATACGCATTGCCGTATCGACATCCGAAATATCGGGGCAATTATGTATTATACAGGGCGTACTGCACAGTATACTTGCCGCAAGCACGGGTAAAACACTGTTTTTTGCTCCCTGAACACTGATTTCACCTGACAGGCGTTTTCCGCCCTCTACAACTAACCTTGACATACCGCACCCTCCCGCAAGTATTTGTGAAGTATCACGACCTATACTATGCGAAAGAATGAATTAGGTTCAAAGATTCATTATTACATTGTAAATTCGCTCGTTTGCGTCAATAATTGCATTGTTTTTTGCAAATTTGGACATTTCCGCAAGCTTCTGCGGTGAACTGAAAAAATCATCAACAAGTTTAATTAAAACCTCACTACTTAAATCCTTTTCCTCTACCACTTCTGCACAACCGGCTTTTTTAAGCGTCATCGCATTATGGTATTGGTGATTTTCTGCAACATAGGGTGACGGAATGAGTATTGACGGCTTACCGCAAGCCTGCAACTCACTTAAGGTTATTGCACCTGCACGGCATATAACAAGGTCTGCCGCCGCCATACATACATCCATATTATCAATATACTCACGTATTTCAGTATCGGATGAAAGAGTTATATCCGATAAATTTGAAAGCATGGTATCATACCCTGTTTTACCTGTTGCGTGTATATGATTAAATTTACCGCTCGAGTTAAAATGCTTGATAAGACCTGTAACAGCTTCGTTTACAGGTCTTGCACCCAAAGAGCCTCCAAATGAAAGAAGCAAAGGACGCTCATCTAAATTAAGCATTTCACGCGCTTTTTCACGGGTTATATTAAGTAACTCTCCCCTTACAGGATTACCTGTTATATGCGGTTTTTTAGTAAGTTCAAGATACTTTTCGGCTTCAGGCATTGCAAGCATTACTGCATCCGCTTTTTTCGCTAGCATCTTGGTAGTAACACCCGGAAAAGCATTTTGCTCGTGGATAGCATTTTTAATACCTAATTTTTGCGCTGCGCGAAGCACAGGTCCGCTGACATATCCGCCCGTACCGATTACAATATCGGGTTTAAGCTTTTTAAGAAGCTTTTTGGAATCGCTTGCCGATACAAACATTTTTTTAACTGCAACTATATTTCTTCCTATATTCTTAATTGAAATACGGCGCTGAAAGCCTGCAACATCAATGGTATAAAAATCATATCCGCGTTCGGGAACAAGCTTTGCCTCAAGCTTTTTTGCTGTTCCTATATAGCTGATTTGTGCATCGGGATGGCGTTCCTTTATAAAGCCCGCAATTGCTAAAGCGGGATTTATATGACCTGCTGTACCGCCCCCTGCACAAAGTATATGGCTAACCTATCTCCTTAAACTAACTTTTTTCTATTCCCGAGCTTCGGGAAACAGAAAGCACAATTCCCATTTCAGCAAGCAACAATACAAGAGAAGTACCGCCGTAACTGAAAAACGGAAGGCTTATACCCGTATTAGGCATAGTGTTGGTAACAACGAAAATATTAAGCATTGCCTGAAGTCCAACCTGAAAGGTAAGACCGATTGCCAATAAAGAACCGTATTTATCGGGAGCACGCATTGCAATTGTAAAGCCACGCCATACAAGCAAAGCAAACAAGGCAATTATAACCATAGCTCCTATAAGTCCTAATTCCTCACAAACTATCGAAAAGATAAAGTCATTATGGGGTTCAGGCACCCAGAGGTATTTCTGTCTTGATTGACCTATTCCCCTGCCCATTATGCCGCCCGAACCGATAGCAAGAAGTGACTGAATTGTCTGGAAGCCTTTGTTTGACGGGTCAAGCCAAGGGTCAATCCAATACTTTATACGGTCAGAACCGTAGCCTATTGCACCCGAAAGAAGAAGCGTTGCAACACCGCCGCCGGCTATTAAAGAACCGCCTACGATATAGCGCGTTTGCAGACCGCCGACTATCATCAGAACAATACCAATCAAAAGTATAAGAATTGTAGCCGAAAGGTGAGGCTCGGCAACAACAAGCGCGCAGGTGACACCCAGTATTCCAAGAAGCGTAAATACAAAAGACGGACGCTTCATCTGCTTATAATTAGCTGAAATGAGGGTTGCGAACAACAAAATAAGTGCAAATTTTGCCGTTTCCGAGGGTTGGAAGTTGATAGGTCCTACAACAAACCAACGCTTAACATCCATACCGCTTACCATTGGCGGCAATATCAGAAGGATTACAAGAAGCAAGGTGGAAATACCGAAAATCGCCCAACTGAATTTGCGCCATACGTGATAGTCGATTTTAGAAAAAACAAGCATTACAATAACGCCGAATACTGCAAATCCGCCCTGTCTTATTATAAATCGGTAGCTATTGCCGTAATAAGCGTAAGAATAAGCGTAGCTTGCCGAAAACAGCATTACAAGTCCTATTGTAAGCAATATTAAAACAAGGGAAAGAAAGACACTGTCTATCCTTCCGGAAAGCCCTATTTCAAAGCGTTTACGGCGTTTTGGTTTTGCCATTTCCTTTCCCTCCGAAATTTAAAAATTAAAATTACCAGTTTAAGTATACAGGTAAAAGAGCAATTACACAGCCAACAAGTGCTATAAACGAGAAGAAAAGCACAACCTTTTCCTCCGACCAGCCCTTCATCTCAAAATGATGATGAAGCGGTGCCATTTTAAATAAGCGTTTTTTGGTAAGCTTATAGTAGCCAACCTGAAGCATAACCGAGATTGCCTCAATAAAATAAAGGCATCCTGCAAAAATAAGTAGTATCGGGCGACCTGTACCGAAAGAAATAGCAACTACCATACCGCCCAAGAACATTGAACCGGTATCGCCCATAAATACACGCGCAGGCTTTGCATTCCAGAAGATAAAGCCAACGCAGGCACCGCCCAACGCCGCTGACATTGCGTTCATACCCGAAAGACCGAGTTTACTTGATGCAAGCATCATAGCACAGGCAACAACCAAAGTAACCGATGAAGCAAGACCGTCCAGACCGTCTGTAAGGTTAACAGCGTTTGTAAATCCGTAAATAAACATTAAAGCAATCGGCCAGAAGATAAGTCCAAAGCCCTCATTTACAGGCACATTGCCAACAAACGGAATCCAAGTTTTATCCATTCCGGCAAGAGCAAGCGTTGCAAGATAGCCCGCAGACACAAGCAACTGCAAAAATGTTTTCTGGCGCGCAGTAAGTCCGAGATTACGCTTTTTAACTACCTTGATATAATCGTCAATAAAGCCTATTCCACCCATAAGCAGAGCCATTAAAAAGCCTGCAATCAATACCGTTAAGGAATATTTGCTTTTAAGCTCCAGCCCTAAAAAAGTATCAGTGAGAAGCGCAGTTGTTACAGCTACCGCCAAAGCAACAGCAACACCTGCCATTATCATAACACCGCCCATAGTAGGTGTTCCCTGTTTTCCTTTATGCCATTTCGGACCTATATCAAGAATAGTTTGCCCAAACTTTAACCTTTTCAAATAAGGAATTACAACAAATCCTAAAAGTGCGGTAACGGCAAAACCGACTATTGCCGCCAAAACGGGAATAAGCTTATTCATATTTATTCTCCTTAAACTTTAAGTTCTTTGAGTGCTTCGGCAACAACCTCGCGCTCATCAAGATGAATTGTACCTGTGTTCAAAATTTGATAGGTTTCGTGACCCTTACCCGCAAGGACTATTATATCATCCTTTTGGGCTATTGAAATTGCATATTTAATTGCTTCAATACGGTTTTCTATAACCTTATAGGATTTATAACCGTTTATACCCGATAATATATCGTTTATTATAGCACCCGGATCTTCGGTGCGCGGATTATCACTTGTAATTATAGCAAAATCAGAATTTCTTACAGCAATACTTCCCATTATCGGTCGTTTTGTACGGTCGCGGTCTCCACCGCAGCCAAACAGCACTATAAGACGGTTTTTCTTACACTCCTTAAAGGTAGAGAGTATGTTTTTAAGTCCGTCAGGAGTATGCGCATAATCGATAATTACGGTAAAATCGCGGTCACATTCAACAACCTCTGCCCTACCCTTTACTCCACGCAAGGATTCGATTGCATTTGCAACTGTATCAACATCTATACCTGCACAAATTGATGCAACAGCCGCCGCCATTGAGTTATATACAGTAAACTTTCCGCCTGTATGAACCTTTATATGACGGAGCACATCATCGCTCAAAAGCTCATAATCAACGCTTGCGGGACGGTATGTTATTCCCTTCGCGCTGTAGGTTGAATTATCGCCTGTTGAATAGGTAACTATCTTGCAGTTAAGACCGTCCATAAGAGTTTGGGAATAAGCAACATCAATATTTGCAACTGCTGTTTTACACATATAGAAAAGCTTTTTCTTTGCCGCTAAATAATTTTCCATAGTTATATGATAATCAAGATGATCCTGCGTGAGGTTAGTAAACACAGCAACATCAAAATCAAGACCGTAAACGCGGCATTGATCAAGTGCATGGGATGACACTTCCATTATAACATAACTACAGCCCTCTGCCAACATCAAAGAAAAAAGTGAATTTAATTCATAGGCATTCGGGGTTGTATTTTTTGAAACAACAGCCTTTTCACCTATCATATTCTGAACAGTGCCTATAAGACCAACCTTATGACCTGCTGTCTCAAGTATCCTTTTAATCATATAAGTTGTTGATGTTTTACCGTTTGTACCTGTAACACCGATAAGCTTTAAGGATTTTGCAGGATTATTAAACCAATTTGCGCACATTGTAGCATAAGAAGCGTGAGTATCATCGACCAAAAGCTGACAGTCGAGTCCTAAATCCCTTTCAACAACCACTACTGCCGCGCCCTTATCAATTGCAGACTGAGCAAAATTATGCCCATCTGCCAATGTTCCGTTTATACAAACAAATACATATCCCGGTTTAACCTCACGCGAATCACAGGTTATGCCTGTTATCTCACAGTCTTTAAGCTTGCAACCGTCACATAAAATTATATCCTTTAAGAGCATAAATTTCTCTCCTTTGCTTTGATTTATCAATCGATAGCCATATCTATGGTGCTGTCATCAATGAAATATACCGTTACAATAGTACCCGAAGGAACCGTTGTTCCCTCTGCGATGCTTTGCTTATAAGCCTTTAAGCCACTTGAGGTAGTATTACCGGAAAACTCAATATTAAGACCCGCTTTAACCGCCGCAGTATTAGCTTCGGTAGCAGTAAGACCAACAAGATTAGGAACAACCGAAGTTTCACTTTCACTTCCATCGGTGTAAAGTATAACCGTTCCGCCGTTATAAACACGCTTTCCCTCTTCGGGTAACTGGCGGGTAACTGTTGTACCCGAGCCTACTACTCTATAAGTAAGCTTTGCGGTGGTGATTTTTCCCTTTGCGGTAGTGATATCATCACCTACAACCTTAGGAACATTTACAGCAAGCTTTTTAAGCTGTTCTTCGGTATAATGCGGCTCATAACCGAGATGCGGCAGTATTTCCGTCATAACCTGTGCGCCTACCGGAGCGCATATTGCACCGCCGTAATATCTTTCACCTTTAGGCTCATCAAGCATTACGAGTACAGCAATCTGCGGGTCATCAATCGGAGCAATTCCAACATAAGAGCCTATATAAAGGCTTCTGTCACCCGTTGCAAGAATTTTTGAAAGTTTCTGTGATGTACCTGTTTTACCGCCTACGCGGTAACCTGCAACAATACCGTTTTTAGCTCCGTTATTTATAACAAATTCCAAAAGCTCGCGCATCGTAGAAGATGTGCTGTTAGAAATAACCTGACGCTTGTAATCGGTTGAGACAACCTCTGCAACCTTACCGTTGGCATCAAGAATTTCGCTTACAACGTGGGGTTGAACGATATAACCGCCGTTTACTGCCGCCGCCGCGATTGTAAGGGTTTGAATAGGTGTAATATTAAAGGTCTGACCGAACGAAGAGGAAGAAAGCTCGGTAATACCCATTTTTTCCTCTTTGTGATAGGTTGGATATGCTTCACCGGGCAAATCTATTCCGGTTTTGGTATTAAGACCAAAAGCGTTAAAATACTTTGAGAATGTGTTAGCACCAATAAGCTGACCTATCATAATAAATGCAGGGTTACAGGAGTTTGCAATAGACTGCGAAAGATTCTGAACACCATGACCGCCTGCTTTCCAGCAGTGATAGGTCTGACCTGCAACATTTATTGAATAATTACAGGTAAAGCTGTTATTTTTATTTATTAAATTCTCTTCAAGAGCTGTAGCGGCAGTAAAGATTTTAAAAACCGAACCCGGCTCATAGGTATCCGAAACAGCTTTATTACGCCACTGACGGTTAAGAAGCTCGGTGCGAAGCTTTGATTTTTCCTCATCACTGCTTAAAGCCGCTATTTTAGCATTATCAATATCCGATAATGTAAACGGAGAGTTGGGGTCAAAGTCACCGCTTACGGCATTTCCGAGAATTGCGCCGGTATTAACATCCATTACAACAATTGCTCCGCGCTCCGCAACCAGATATTCATCTATGGCTTCATCCAGATATTTTTCGCAAACATACTGAATGTAAGAGTCAATAGTAAGCACCAAAGAATTACCCTGCACCGCCTCTTCTACCTGCTGATAGGTAAACGGCATATCGGTACCTGCGGCATTTTTAGCGGCAACAACACGGCCTGCAATACCCGTAAGCTTATTTTCGTAGTAACGCTCAATGCCTGCAAGACCCTGATTATCATCACCGACAAAGCCTATAACGGTTGAAGCAAGACTGTCATTAGGATAATAACGCTTGGTTGTTTCATCAATACCGATATACTGTGTAAGCTTTAACTTATCGTTTGAAGAAATAAATTCACGCACCTTATCTGAGGTTTCCTTATCAACCTTCTTTTTTAAGGTTACATAATAATTATTTTTCTTACTTTTTTCATAAATATCGTCATACTCAAGCTCTAAAATTTCGCTAAGGCCCGTTGCTATGGCAACACGAACCTCTTCTGCCTTTTGAGCATCGCTCATTTTATTTATTCCGTTAGGAGTAAGATATATTGTCCAAGCGGGAGCACTTGTTGCAAGAAGGCGCCTATTTCTATCATAAATATCGCCTCTCGGCGCTGTAATAAGACTATCATAAAGTTGTTGTTCCGAGGCCTTACTCTGGTAAAAATCGCCCTTTACAACCATAATATAGGTCAATCTAACGCCCGAAATTCCGGCAAATGCAATTATCATTGCAATCATTATCCAAAATATTCGTCTTGTCATTTTTATCCCCGGTTTAGTGGACATACATCGGTCTCCTTTCCAAAAACTTTTAAAAAAATTAGTTCTTTTTAATGCCCAAAACGAGAGTTAAAACGTAGCGTTCAACTCTCGTTATATATTAAATATATTAACCAAACTTTACAGCTATACTTTAATTGGAAGCTTTTACAACATTTACGTCTTCAGTACGGGCAACATTAGTGTCATTTACGTGGATATATCTCACCTGCTCCTTGGTACGTTTGCTCATACCAAGCTCTGTAGCGGCAAGCTCTATATTAGAGTATGATATACGGCGGTCAAACTCAACCTCTAACTCGGTTTGAACGCTGTCAAGCATATTGATTTCGCCTTTAATATCATTTATCTGGTCATTAACCTCATTTATTTCAAGGCGGAGACCGATATTAGTACATAATGCTGCAAGCATAAACACTGCAGTCATAACCGCAAATGCCGAAACCGACATGGCCTTAACCGCTCTGCGTTGAGATTTGCGCGAATGAGACTTGCTTTTAGGCATTTTAACAATATTTGCAGATTCTTTTTTAGCGGTTCGGGGCATAAACATTTCAAAATCATACGCCAAAGAATCATTATAATACTTCATATTATTCATTATAATTCCCCCAAAAAGGATTTTAATTTTTAATTATACAGCGTAGTTTTGCACTTCTGCTTCTGGGATTTTGAGAAAGTTCTTCTTCGGAAGGTTCTATCGGTTTGCGGGTCAAAAGCGTGCCGCGCGGTGTTTTGTTGCAAATGCAAACCGGTATATCAGGCGGACAGGTACAACCTGTTGCGTATTCCTTAAATTTAAGCTTTACTATTCTATCCTCCAAGGAATGGAAAGTAATTATTGAAAGCACACCGCCCTTTTTCAAAAGATTAAAGGCGCGGTCTAAAAATTGCGAAAGGCTGTCCAATTCCTCATTAACAGCTATTCTTAATGCCTGAAAACACTTTCTGGCAGGATGTCCGTCTCTACGGGCTGCCGCAGGAACGGCGGCTGCAATAATCTCTGCAAGCTGTATGGTTGTTTTAATTTCGTATTTTTCCCTTTCGGCAACAATACGTTCAGCTATTCTGCGAGAAAATTTCTCTTCACCGTAACGGAAAAATATCTCTGCAAGCTGTGCGGAACTCAAATTATTTACAAGGTCAGCGGCAGTAGTTCCGCTGCTGCTCATTCTCATATCAAGCGGAGCGTCTTTATGATAAGAAAAGCCGCGTTCACCGTTATCAAGCTGGTAAGACGATACGCCAAGGTCAAGCATAATACCGTCAACCTGTTCTATTCCAAGTTCCTTTAAAGCCTTATCCATATCCTTAAAATTACTTTGAACAACCGTTGCAGGATAATCCTTTAATCTTTCTGTTGCAACAGCAACCGCCTCGGGGTCACGGTCAAGAGCTATAAGTCTTCCGCCGTTAAGACGTTTTGCAATTTCGGTTGAATGACCTGCACCGCCTGCAGTTCCATCAACGTATATACCATCAGGCTTTATATTAAGTGAATCAACGGTTTCATAAAGCAAAACCGAAATATGTTTAAATTCCATAGCTTAAAAATCCAACCCCTCAACAATAGAGGCAATAGATTCGGGCGTATACTGTTCGTTCTCTTTTGCCCAGTTTTCAGTATTCCAAATTTCAAGATTGGTAACCATACCTATAATATGAGCTTCATTTTCAAGTTCAGCATATTCACGCAAAGAAGCAGGAATAAGAATACGGCCTTGAGAATCAAACTCAACATTAAAAGCACCATCGTATAAAAAGCGGCGGACAACACTCGACTTTGCGGATGGCAACTCACCTATCTTCTCAACAAGACGATTCCACTCTTCGTTAGAATATACGCAAAGGCAACGCTTACCGTAAATACCACGGCATATCATAAAGTTATTACCAAGCTCATCACGTAGTTTAGAAGGGATGGCAACCCTGCCCTTCTTATCGATATTATGATCATAACCACCGTACAGCAAGATTTCCACCACCTTTCAACACTTTTATGGTTTTTTGATACACTTTTCACCACTTAACTGTATTATAATACCACTTTTTCTAAAAATCAAGAACTTTTTATGAAAAATAGCCACTTTTTTTAAAAAAATATATAAAAAAAGCTCTAACAGCTAAATATAAGCTGTCAGAGCCTTAAATTTATACTATTTTATTCTTCAATGTAGGTGAAACGCTTAAAAATTTGTCCGTCACGTTCAACCGTTTCTTTCCACATTTCAGCAGGACGAACCCACATACCTCCGTCACCGTACAAAGCTCGGTAAACCACCATTTCCTCTAAAGTTTCAGAATGTTTGGCTATACCTATAACCTCATACTCATTACCCTTAAAGTGACGGTATTTTCCCAATTTTATATCTGCCATAATTATTTCATAAACTCGTACATTGTACGGTAGCACATATAAATATCAAGCTTTGCTGTTGTTTCAAAAGGCGCGTGCATAGAAAGCACCGGCACACCAAGGTCAATAACATTTACACCAAGATTCGCAATATACATAGCAACTGTTCCGCCGCCACCTGCATCAACCTTACCAAGCTCTGCGGTCTGCCAGATAATACCTGCATTATCAAGCATTGCGCGAACCTCTGCAACATACTCGGCAGAAGCATCATTGGTTGAAGATTTGCCGCGAGCACCTGTATATTTTGTAACAACAACGCCGTAGTTAAGTAAAGCGGCATTTCTTCGCTCAAACGGACCTTGGAATGTCGGATCCATACCGGCATTAACATCAGCAGAAAGGCATCTTGAATTACGAAGCGCAACCGTACCGTCTCCACCCTGCATTTTAGCAAGGTCGGTAATAACATATCTTACAAAATCCGAGTTGAGACCGGTATTACCATCAGAGCCTATCTCTTCTTTATCTGCGAGAATTACAACTGCTGTACGTTTTGGGGCTTCAACATCAAAAATTGCAGTAAGTGCGGGGTAAGCACAAACGCGGTCATCCTGACCGTAAGAGCCTATCATCGAGCGGTCAAAGCCTATATCGCAAGACTTTGTTGCAGGAACAAGCTCCAATTCAGCGGAAAGGAAATCCGCCTCAACAATACCGTATTTCTCATTAAGAAGCTTCAATATATTAAGCTTTACAAGCTCACTTCCCTTATCATCGCGGAAAGGATGGCTACCAATAAGAACATTTAATTCCTCGCCCTTGATACCCTCGGAAAGAGTACGCTTACTCTGCTCTGCGGCAAGCTGGGGCAATAAATCGTTTACTACAAATTTAGGTTCATCATCACGTTCGCCTAAAGAAACCTCAACAACACTGCCGTCACGCAATGCAAAAACACCGTGTAAAGCAAGCGGAACTGTCGGCCACTGGTATTTACGGATACCGCCGTAATAATGGGTTTTGAAAAGAGCCAATTCAAGTTCTTCATAAAGCGGATTGGGTTTTAAATCAAGACGCGGTGAATCAATATGTGCGGCGGTAATATTAACACCGTTTTCAACAGGTTCACTTCCTACTACTATAAAAGCAACAGTCTTACCCCTATTATTTATATAAAGCTTCTCACCTGCCGCATAGCTCTTACCAAGCTCAAAGGGCTTAAATCCCTTTTCCTTTGCCATTTCAATTGAAACCTTTGCAGCTTCACGCTCGGTTTTTGAAAGGTTCAAATAATTCTTATAGCCCTCGCAGTATTCATCGGCCGCCGAAAGGGTTGCATCGTCTGCTGTTAAACGACCGTTTTTGCGCTCATAAAAAAGCTTTTCTTTAAGCTCTACGCTTATACTTTTTTCACTCATAAAAATGACCTCCAGAATTTCGATGCGTTATTAAGAAATGTTGCCGCATCACCATTATTATATAATATATATTTTGCATTCCGCAAATAAAAATCATCAGTTTTACCCGCATTTATTCGGGTTTGCGCTTCATTTATTGTAAGCGAATCACGCTTCATTATTCTTTCAAGACGAATTTCATAGTCCGCAAGCACCGCAACGGTCATATCACAAACACTATCCAACCCACTCTCAAACAAAGTAGGCGCATCAAGCAATACATTATCATCATTAAGCTGAGGCTTTATAAGCTCAACTATATGCGGAAGCAAGGTTTTATTAAGC
>JAZSKL010000015.1:0-2869 GCA_045534855.1 Acutalibacteraceae bacterium | reverse complement strand
TATCGTTCCCGGCGGTGTTGTTAAGGATACAATTCATGACAACTTCTTGGGTTATAACTATCCCGTTACACTTACATCTCCAACTAAATCAACCGTTGTTAGATATGTAATCAAAACAGGACAATTTGAAGAAGGTTCTCGTGACGGTTCTGTTATGGTTGTAGATATTGGCGGTAACTGCGGTTTCTGCCGTTCATATATCCCAGCAGGCCAAAAGAACCAGCTTATGTTCGGTTGGGAAATTGAGGGCTGCACAAGCGGTACTAAAAGCTATACCTTTGAAAGCAACAGCTGGTATGCGGTAGAACAGGGAAGAGTACGTGTAGCTTCAGGTGTTAACGCAGGAAAAGATTATGTTTATATTAAAATTAACGATCAGATAGTTAGCTCCTTCTACGGTAATCCCGTTTCAAGACCTTTGGGCGGTCAGCAGATTTATATTGAGGCTACCCAGAATATTCAGATTGTAGGCTATAATGAGCTTCGTGCAAAATATTATGTTGATGATGAGCTTTATCTCGATCAGCACGCTCAAAAGGGCTTTAATGTAAAACGGCCTGCAGACCCCGAAAAGAACGGTTACTTCTTTGCAGGATGGTATACTGCTAAAAACGGCGGCAAGTTATTCGATTTCAAAAACACCGAATTAACAACAGATATAAACCTTTACGCAAGATTTACAACAGAAACAGTAAAGGCTACCTTTAACCCCGGTAACGGTGGTAAAACTACGGTTATAACCGCAGGTAAAGATTGCCTTATCCCTGAACCCACAGCTCCTTCTTCTTATAAGGTAGGCAATATTGAATATCTCTTTGCCGGTTGGAAGAATGAAACAACAGGCAAAATGTTCAACTTTGAAACCGATACTGTAAGCGCAGATACAACCTTTACTGCACAGTATAAGGAAAAAGAGTATTTTGTTAGCTATTATGCAAACGGTAAGCTTGTTGCAAATGTTCCGTTTATACTCAGCAATCCTACTGTAAGCGGTAAAGAGCCTTCAGTTCCTGCAATTCCAAATACAACAGGTAAATGGGAAGCTCACGCTACAAGCGGTCTTACAGGAAATATGACCGTAAATGCGGTTTATACCGTAAAAGTACCTTCGGCAAGCTCTGCTGTTAAGCTTACAGAGCAAACAAAGATTTATCTTAACACCGATATGATACACGATTATCTGTCTACCGAGACATCTAAGCAGACGGCATTTGTAAAAGAATATTATTCTGCCGCACAGCGTACATATCAGGATTATCAGAACACTACATTTAAGTGGACAGACAGTGGCACAAACAGCAAGTACACAGTTTATTTTGCAGATAATGAGAAATTTGAAAACGCATTTATCGTTACAACAGATAAGAAATCTCTTGTAAACGAGGTTGGTATTTTTGTTCCGGGCAAGACCTATTATTGGTTTGTTTGCGGCAATAATACAGGCAAGTGCAGTGCGGTAGATAGCTTTACTGTTGTAAATACCCCTATCCGTTACATCACAGCAGGTAATGTTATCAATATGCGTGATCTGGGCGGTCAGGTAAATTCCAATGGCGATAGGGTTAAATATGAACTTATTTACCGTGGTGCCGCACTTGATGAATTTACTTCACATCTTGATGATGATGCCCGTTATGTATTTGATTATTTGGGAATGAATTCCGAAATAGAACTCAGAGGCGGAATGGACCACGCCTATACCGGTTGGGATGAGAACAATTCAAATGTGCATTATACACAGGGCGCAGCTTATCAGGAAATATTCACAATGAACTCCAATCAAATAAGCCAGTACAAGGCTATGTTTGAGAAATTGGCGAATAAAGATAATTATCCCTTCTATTTCCACTGCTCGGCAGGTGCTGACAGAACGGGTACGTTAGCATTCTTACTTTACGGACTTTTAGGTGTTTCGTATGATGATATCCGTCCTGAGTACGAGCTTACCACATTCAGTGCAATAGGGCTCAGAGCAGCTGATTCTTACCAACCCAATCTTACGTTGGACGGAACATATCAGCGTATGCTCGAGGAGTACGGCGAAGGCAGTGAAAGCTTGCAGGTTGCAGTTCAGAACTTCCTTACAAAATATGTTGGTATTCAGGCTTCTACATTAGATTCAATTAAGGAAATAATGCTTGAAGAAAACGGAACAAACGAAACTCCCAATAAAATCACGGTGGATGTTTTAGGCAAAACTTATACATATCAGTCATTTGACGGCGTTTACTTTATGCCCGAAGCTCCGCAGGCTATGGGTAAGATTTTCGTTGGCTTCTATAAAGGTAACACAAAGTATGATGGTTACACCAACAGCGATATTACTCTTACTGCAAGATTTGACGATATTCAGTATGAGGATTACGATACTATTTCGCTTAAAGATTTAGGTGTAAGTAAGGATAAAATTTTAAATCAAACCAATACCGTATATACATACAAAAAGACCGCAAAAACAGGCGGTAGATTGCTCCAATTTATTCTTGAACCGATAGGTAATATGAATAACGGTGACGGTCCGCAGTTGGCTTTGACAAACGATTGGTCAAAAAACAGCTTTGCGCGTGTATGGTTCCAGACCAATACATTGTCTCATATTTATTATGGCGGTAAAATGGATGCAGGCCCTGATATTTCTAAAATGCTTTCTTTGGAAGCAGGTAAGCAGTATAATATAGAATTTGCTGTTCGTATTATGAAGAATAAAGGCTATGAGGGCAAAAAGATTCTTGAAATTACTGTGGATGGTGAATTGCTCCTACAATACATCGATTGTAAAGCAGATCTTAGTGAAAATATGATTTACTTCCATGGTGGTACAGGTGGTGCATACCTTATAAATAAGCCGGTATATAAAACCGTTAAATTT
>JAZSKL010000026.1:0-4503 GCA_045534855.1 Acutalibacteraceae bacterium | reverse complement strand
CTCTCCCAGCTGAGCTATGCTCCCATACCATATCCGCTGGTTTGCTTCGTACTCACCGGCGACAAGATAGATAATACCACAAGTGCTTATAAATGTCAAGCATTTTTTAAAAATTTTTTAAAAATTTTTTTATTTTATTTTTTTAAGGCTGTTTACACGCATATTTACTGCATTTCAACAGCCTTTCTAACCCTCATATAATTATTATATTATAATAACTAATTATATATACCAATTATTTTAAATTGAAATTTATTCCTGTGCCGAAGTTTTTTCTGCAATAATCTTTTCAATATCGGATTTTGAGAAAACATACTTACTGTTACAGAAATGGCAATTAACCTCTACCTCGGGCATCTCATCAGCGAGCTTTTCAAGTTCTTCTACCGATAGGCTCTTTACAACCTGTCTGCTACGCTCAAGCGAACAGTTGCAGCGATACTCTGCCGAGCTTTCACTCAAAACCTCAACCTCAAAGCCATTAAGAGCGCGTTTTACAATATCCTCTATATCAAAGCCCTCATCCAAGAGTGCAGTAATCGGCTTGATTTCGCCGATATTCTTTTCAAGCTTTGATATAACCTCGTCATATCCGTGGGCTGCGGGAAGAAGCTGAATAATATATCCTCCGGCCTTTCTCACGCTCAAATCAGGATTTATAAGAACACCCAAAGCGCAAACAGTTGGAATTTGCTCGCTTGTTGCATAGTAAGAGGTTATATCCTCTGCTATTTCGCCCGAAACAAGCGGCACAAAACCGTTATACGGCTCACGCATACCGAGGTCTTTCATAACATAAAGGCTTCCGTCTGTACCGACAGCACCCGAAACATCCAATTTACCGTTTGGCTTCAAAGGAATTTCAACGATTGGGTTTGTAACACAACCTCTGACGTTACCCTCAGGGTCAGCAACGGCAGTAACAGTACCAACAGGACCACCGCCCGATATACGAAGAGTTATACTTTGTGCATCGGCTTTAAGTGCATTACCCATAAGAGATGCCGCGGTAAGAAGTCTGCCCAATGCGGCGGTTACCACCGCGCTTGTTTGATGAATTCCCTCTGCTTTTCTGCAAATATCGGTACTGTCAATGCCGGCGGCAATAACAAGACCGTCACTTGTAATACAACGAATCAATTTTCCCATAAAACTCAAACCTTTCTCGTTACATAAATAAGGCGTTCAACATCTTGCACGTTCGTTTCATTCCCCGCTTCATCCAAAACGGCAACTACCTCAAGACCTGCGTTTTTAACAGCATTATTAAGCTCATCGGCAGTATAAGCGCGTTCTTCAAGTTCATCAAAATATCGGTTATACTTACCGTCCTCATCTTCTTCAAAAAAATCAAGCGTAATTGTACTCATGCGGCTATCGGGGTCATATTCATTGCTCCACACGCAATAAACATCATCCTCCTCAAGCACAAAAACATTATCACCAAGCACATTTTCGTGTTTATAACAGGTATTTACATCAAAGATAAAAAGCCTGTCCTTTTCCAAAAATAGCGATACGCGTGAAAACGCCTTGCAAAGCGTATCATAATCGGTTATATGATTCACACTGTCAAGACAGCATATAGCACCGTCTACCGTACCGTAAAGGTCAAGCTCGGCGGCATCCTGACAAAGATAAAGAATATCGCTGTTATCGGAATTTTTCTCCCTTGCAATCCCTAACATTTCAGGAGATATATCAACCCCTATTACCGAAACGCCGCGATTAGCCATTTCGGCGCTGAATCTGCCTGTTCCGCAGGCTAAATCCAGAAGCAGGGTTGGCATACGGTCATATTTTTCAAAAAGAGTGCAAAGCAATTCCGTTCTGCCCTCATAATCGGCATCCGACATCAATTTGTCGTAAAACCGAGCAAAATTATTATACACCGTTATCCCCCTCCTTCAAAGGATTTTTTATTTAATTCTTTTAAAAGGCTCATCTGCAATGGTATAGCAATCAGAAATGTTATAAAATCGGCACACATCTGCGAAATCTGAAATCCTGTTTCTCCGAAAAAATTCCACAAAACAAACACCGTAGGTATATACGCTATACCTTGACGCGAAATTGCAATAAGTGTTGCGCGGACTGCGTGTCCCACCGTTTGCATCGCCATATTTGACATTACGGTAAATGAATTCACAGGAAAAGATATACACATAAATCTGAAAGCAGGCACCCCAAAGCTTAAAACCTTGGGGTCATCGGTAAAGAAACCGACAAGTGGTTTTGCAAAAACAAATCCCACAACCGACATAACAAGCAAGAACACAAAGGTAACATAGGTACTGAACCAAAATGCTTTTTTTACCCTATCATACCGTTTTGCACCGTAATTAAATCCGCAAACCGGCTGAAAGCCCTGTCCAAAACCAATCATAGCCGA
This sequence comes from Acutalibacteraceae bacterium, assembly GCA_045534855.1. Classification (GTDB taxonomy): domain Bacteria; phylum Bacillota; class Clostridia; order Oscillospirales; family Acutalibacteraceae; genus UBA737. The sequence goes on along the minus strand of JAZSKL010000026.1, from coordinate 2,111 downwards.
GTTTAAGAACATTGTGATTTTTGAGCATACCGTCATAGCAGTAATAGCATAATCGCCGAAAGCACCGCCGATAAGGTTTAAAATCACGGCAGAAAAGGATGCTATACCCTGACGTGCAAGTGACGGCGCACCGCCGTTAATCACACCTAATACATATTCCTTTTTAACTGTAAAGTTTTTAATTATCGGTTTTACGCCCTTGCTGTATTTAATACCGATAACAAGCAAAACAAAGCTTACTATCTGGCTGATTGTAGTTGCCGCAGCAGCACCCGCTATACCAAAGTCTGCCGTTTCTATAAGCAACGGGTCAAGCACACAGTTAAGCACTGCACCCGAGCTTACACCTATCATCGCAAAAGAGGCATTACCCTGAAAACGCAGTTGATTATTAAGCACCATAGCACCGCATACAAACGGTGCGCCCAATAAAATTATAGCAAGATAATCGCGGGCATAAGGGTAAATTGTTTTTGTAGCACCAAGAATATAAGCAAGCGGTTTTAAGGTTACAAATCCCGAAACGGTTATTAAAAGACCAACCGCTATACCGCTGTAAAAGGCAAAAGAAGCCATTTTTTCCGCCTTTTCCTTTTCGCCTGCGCCAAGAAGGCGGGAAATACAATTTCCGCTTCCGTTACCAAAAAGAAAACCGAATGCCTGTATAAGCGACATAAGCGGAAATACAACACCAACCGCACCCGTTGCACTTGTATTATTAAGACGGCTCACGAAATAAGTATCCGCCATATTATAAAAGGTTGTAACCAGCATACTAATCATAGTTGGTATTGCAAGGCGGGTTACCAGACGGCTTACGGGAGTTTCGGTCATTTGTTTGAATTTATCCATAAATTTTTCTCTTCCAAAAAGCATTTTTAGGGGCTGTCCTTTTTCGACAGCCCCTTAAAGCATTATTCGTTTTCCATTATACTGCGGAAGCGTTCACCGGATATCTTTTCCTCTTCGAAAAGAACCTTTGCAACAGCGTGAAGCTTGGGCATTGCGGCAGTAAGCAATTCCAAAGCCTTATTATACTGCGCCATAACAACCGATTCAATCTCATCATCGATTTTAGCGGCAGTTTTTTCGGAGTAGTTAGGTGTAGATGAGAAATCACGACCCAAGAATACCTCACTGCTATCGTTACCGTATGCCACAAGGCCTAACTTGTTACTCATACCAAACTTGGTAATCATCTTTCTTGCAAGTTCGGTAGCGCGTTCAATATCGTTGGATGCGCCTGTGCATACATCATCCTGTGTAAGCTGTTCTGCGGCACGTCCGCCAAGAAGCGAACAAATCTGTTCGAGAATCTGATTTCTTGAAGTATGACCCTTTTCCTCGGTAGGCAAATACATAGTATAACCTGCCGCCATACCTCTTTGAATAATAGAAATCTGATGAACAGGGTCTTGAGTAGGCAAGAAGTAAGATACAACAGCGTGACCTGCCTCATGGTAGGAGGTAAGCATTTTATCCTTTTCCTTAACCACGTGCGATTTCTTTTCTGCGCCCATTACAACCTTAATTGTTGCTTCTTCAATTTCCTCTTGAGTAATAGCCTTTTTACCGTGACGAACAGCCAATAAAGCCGCCTCATTAAGAAGGTTAGCAAGGTCAGCACCGGTAAATCCTGCTGTTGATTTTGCGATTGTTGAAAGATTAACATCAGGACCTAACGGCTTTCCGCGAGAGTGTACTTTAAGTATTTCCTCTCTGCCCTTTACATCGGGATAACCAACAGTAATCTGACGGTCAAATCTTCCCGGACGAAGCAGCGCGCGGTCAAGAATATCGGGGCGGTTGGTTGCCGCCATAACAATTACACCCTCATTTGTACCAAAACCGTCCATTTCAACGAGCATCTGGTTAAGGGTTTGCTCACGTTCATCGTGACCGCCACCGAGACCTGCGCCTCTTTGACGACCTACAGCATCGATTTCATCAATGAAAATGATTGCAGGCGCGTTTTTCTTGGCTTCACCGAACAAATCTCTTACACGCGAAGCACCTACACCTACGAACATTTCAACGAAATCCGAACACGAAATTGAGAAGAACGGAACACCTGCTTCACCTGCAACAGCGCGGGCAAGCAAGGTTTTACC
>JAZSKL010000299.1:0-1501 GCA_045534855.1 Acutalibacteraceae bacterium | reverse complement strand
CCTATATCACGGGCAAGTGAACGTATATAAGTACCTTTTGAAACATAAGTTTCAACTTCGAACTCATTATTTTCATCAAGCTCTTTTAAAAGTTTGATTTCAAAAATTTCTATTTGTCTTTCGGGTATATCCACCGTTTTGCCCTGTCGTGCAAGGTCATAAAGTCTCACACCGTCTTTTTTCAGAGCGCTGAACATAGGCGGTTTCTGATTTATTTTACCGGTAAATTCTTTAAGCGTACATTTAAGCTTCTCGGCGGTAATATGCACTTCACACGTTTTTAAAACCTCTCCCGTAATATCACAGGTATCGGTCTCAACTCCAAGCCTTATACGCGCTGTATACCGCTTATCGGCATCAAGCAAATACGAGGAAAGCGCGGTTGCACGACCCAAAAGAATAGGAAGAACACCTGTAGCCATGGGGTCAAGCGTTCCGGTATGACCAACTCTTTTTTCGCCGCTTATTCGCTTAATACGCGCAACGGCACCGAAAGAGGTAATGCCCTCGGGCTTATTCAGCAGTACAAGTCCCTGCATCTATTTCCTCCATACACTCTTTTATAGCGGCTAATATCTGATTTTTAACAGTTTGCAAATCTCCGCGAACGGTCGCACCCGCAGCAGCATTATGACCACCGCCACCAAGCATTTTACAAATTTTAGCGGCATTCATCGGCTCATAAGTTCGAAGCGATACCTTAAACTCCTGCATATCAGTCTGCTTAATTGTAACGCCTGCAAGCACACCTTCCACACTGCGGGAAATAACCGCAATACCCTCCAAATCAAGGCCTGAACAGCCTGTTTTTTCCTGCATATCAGCAGTAACAGAAAGGATAATGCAACGGTTATCAAAATGATATTCGGCAGTATCAAGTACCATTCTTTCAAGCTCCAAAAGCTTTCTTGATTTGGTATCAAACATAATTCTGTTTATTTCATCCGCCTTAATATCAAACTCATAAAGAGCCGCAGCTATCATATGTGTTTTTGCAGTAACATTTGAATATTTAAAGCAACCGGTATCGGTAGCAATACCTGTATAAAGGGCTTTAGCGGTAATGGTGTTTATATTAACATCCATTTCTTCCAATAGCTCATAAATACACTCTGCCGTTGCCGAAGCGTTGGCATCAAGATATCGGTTTTTTGCAAAATTAGTATTTGAAATATGATGATCTATACTCAAATCAACAATATCACCAAACATATCGCTGAGGCTGCCGAGTAATTTCTTATCGGCAACATCCACAGCCACAACCGTAGCCGTCTGCAAATCCTCAATATGGTCGGTCTCCCTTGCGAAATAGCCGTATTTACTCGGAATAAGGTCAGGGCAGATAACCGAAGCTATCTTACCTGTTTCCTTTAAGCCGTAATAAAGCGCATAGGCAGAGCCTAAGGTATCGCCATCGGGAGATGTATGTGTAAGTATGATAAAATTATCATGCTTTTTTAAAAAGCTTGCCGTTTGACGCAAATTAAGCTCACGGCAAACA
>JAZSKL010000256.1:0-1823 GCA_045534855.1 Acutalibacteraceae bacterium | reverse complement strand
ATCTGGATTTTGGATAAAAAAGGGCGAATCATACAATTTATTATATATTTTTCTCAAAATACGGCTATTTTTTTCATAAAAAAGCAGTATTGTTATACCAAATGATACTATAATCAATTGTTTAATTTAGTGCTTGGTTGTATAATAATCGTGTAAAAAAATTACAATGTGGGGTGAAATACTTGGTTGTTTTAAACAAATCGTTCCGTTGCCGTGTTGCAGAAGGCCCTTTGTGGGATGATAAAAATAATCTATTGTATTTCGTTGATATACTTGGTGAATGTATTTTTAAACTGGATTATGAAAGCAAGAAAATAGAAAAAATTGATGTTGGTCAACAGATAGGATGTCTTGCGCTTTGCGAAAACGGTGATCTGCTTTTGGCAATGCAGGACGGTATTTATCGTATGACAGCGGATGGCAGTAAAAAAATAGCTCATCAGCCCATAAAAATAAAGGGACGTCGCTTTAATGACGGTAAGGTAGGACCTGACGGTTGTTTTTATGTTGGTACAACCGATGCGCAGTCAAAGGGCGCTTTTTACAGATTGAAGGACGGTTATCTGGAAGAGCTGTTTGATGGTTGCGGTTGTTCAAACGGTCTTGATTGGTCGGCGGATTGTACTAAAATGTTCTACTGCGACACACCGCTTCAAAAAATTGAGGTTTTTGATTTTGATATTGAGAATCATACAATAAGCAACCGTAGAAAATTTGTTGATATTGATGAGTCGCTCGGTACGCCGGATGGTCTTTCTATGGATTGCAATGATAATATATGGCTCGCTCTTTGGGGTGGGGATGCTGTTATTGAAATAAAAAATGACGGTAGCTTCGGTGAGAAAATAGAAGTTCCTGCCAAGAAAGCTTCCTGCACCTGCTTTGCGGGTGAAAATTTGGATGATATGATAATTACAACCGCCTCTAAGGATGACGAAGAAGAGTATCCGTTATCAGGCTACTGCTTTGTGCGTAAGATGGAAGTAAAAGGTAAAAAAATATTCAGATATAAGGGTAAGGAGTAATAGTTATGAATGTTATGGAATTGATTGAAAATGTGGGTGTTTTACCTGTAATAAATATTACCGATATTTCTACCGCTGTACCACTTGCAAACGCTTTGGTTAAGGGCGGCATACCTGTTGTTGAGGTTACACTTCGCAGTGATGTTTCTTTGAACGCTATTAAAACGATTGTTAAAGAAGTTCCCGAGTGTAAGGTGCTTGCAGGAACAATTCTTACGGTTGAGCAGGCAAAGTCGGCTATTGATGCAGGTGTATCGGGTCTTGTTATGCCGGGTTACGATGAAGAAATAGTTGATTTTGCAACGAAAAACAATATGCCTATAGTACCGGGCTGTGTAACAGCTGCCGATATTCAAAAGGGTGTAAAGCAAGGTCTTAAGGTATTTAAGTTTTTCCCTGCCGAAAAGAGCGGAGGAATAGATGCAATAAAGCTTCTTTCAGGACCGTTCAAGGGAATAAAGTTCTTGCCAACAGGCGGGATTGATTATTCTAATCTTGGTACATATCTCAAAGAAAAATGCGTAATTGCCTGCGGAGGCAGTTATATGGCAAACGCAAAGCTTTTGGCAAGCAAGGATTTTGAAGCAATTACCAAAAACAGCAAAAAGTCTGTTGATATACCGCGCGGCATAGACCTTGCACATATCGGTATCAATCATAACAGCGAGGATGAAGCAGTAAATACTGACGAAACAGTTACGGATATATACAGAATGAATGCACGATATATGAATAGCGCAGTATTCTACGGAACAGCTGTTGAGGCGGTTAAAACAGAAGGCTATGGAACAAAAGGTC
>JAZSKL010000078.1:0-9911 GCA_045534855.1 Acutalibacteraceae bacterium | reverse complement strand
TTACGTAGCAAGCGGTACCAAGACATACCGAGATGTTGTACTTTCCTTTCGGTGAAAGCGAGAACTGAGCATAGAAGGTAGCAACGCCGTATACCTTTTCCATAGGTACGTCCATACCCTCAGCAATCATGTTCTGCACTTCAATCGGAAGATATCCGTAGATATCCTGTGCCTTTTGCATAACGACCATAAGGTTGCTCTTATCAGATTTATTTTCATCAATAATCTTCTTGAGCTGTGCCTCCTGCTCGGCCGTTCCGTTGAAAGGAAGTGTGCTGATTTTCTTCTTCATGAACAGAATCCTCCCTTGAATAATTAGATATATCACACACCGTATAAAGGTATATGCCTATACCGCTATAGTATAACATAAAACTTTCGTTTTGAAAAGACCTTTTCGCTAATTTTCGCTAAATTTTTAACAATATTTTTAAAAAGTTAAAAAAACAAGCTTAAAGCCGTATAAAATACGCTTTAAAAGCAAAAAAATAACGCCCTTTAACAGCAGGGCGCCATTTTTTCGCAAAACAAAACTTAATATTTTTACCTCTTAAAAAATAAACTGAAATTTTTGTCAAATTTTTTCAAATTTAAAAAACATATTAAGTTGTAATATAAGTCGGCCTGTAAGCCGAGTTCTGTCTAGCACGGTCATCTATCTCGACTGCAGGTTGCCCTACAGCTCAAGCCGCTTTTCACGGCACACCGGGCAAGTGTATAGCCGTAGTCAGCGTTGCTCCGAATAGGGTTTACAGGACTGCTGTGTTCCCACGCAGCCGGTGAGCTCTTACCTCGCCTTTCCACCCTTACCAAGCCAAAGCTTGGCGGTATATCTCTGTTGCACTATCCCTAAGGTCACCCTCGGCGGCTGTTAGCCGTTATTCTGCCCTATGGGGCTCGGACTTTCCTCAGAAGCATAAGCTTCCGCGACCGCACGGCCGACTTATGTATTTATTATAGCACAAAACATCTTCTGTGTCAAAAGGCATTTAAAAAGAATAGACTAAAACAGAACCAAATTTTACTATGAGGTGGCTCTTTATGGAAAAAATGATGCAGAAATTCTTTTTAGGAGCAAACTCCTGCACAGGGTTTACTTCTTATTTTGAAGATAGCTTTAAAGCCGATGATTATAAAGCATATCTCATAAAAGGCGGACCCGGTACAGGGAAATCTTCACTTATGAAATATATCACAGCCTATGGCATACAGCATGGAGAAAATCCCATCCTATGCCCTTGCAGCAGCGACCCTTATTCGCTTGACGGTGTGATTTTTGAAAACCGAAAAACCGTCATTTTAGATGCAACCGCACCTCACGTTGTTGAGCCGAAGCTTCCCGGTGCAAAAGAGGAAATAATAAATCTAGGTGATTTCTGGGACAGCACAGAGCTTTATAACAAACGCCGCAAAATAGCAGAAGCCACCGCCAAAAACCGCTTGCTTCACAAAACCTGTTCGGGTTATCTTTTAGGCTGCGGGCAACTGCTAAACAGTATGCTTTCAACCGCCGAAAATACAGCAGATACCGAAAAAGTGATAAGCTGTGCAAAAAGCTACGCCAAAAAATTCATTCCCGATTTACACAAAAAAGGCAGTGAAACCACTCGTTTTTTACAAGGAATCACACCGCTCGGAATAGTAAGCTATGCAGATACGATTAAGAATTTTTATCTCGAACGCATTGTAATTTCCGACCCATACGGAGCTGTTTCCAACACATTTATGAAAACAATTCGCGAATACGCACTTAAAAACGGAGCAGACATAATAACCGTCCGAAACACCTTTTTACCCGAAAGGCTTATCGACCATATTTTAATACCGTCACTCTCTTTGGCGTTTGTTTGCGAAAACTCGACCTTCAAATTAAACAGCGATGACCGCCGCATACACGCACGCCGATTTATGAATGTTACCGCAACGAACGAACTGAAAAAACGCATTCGTTTCAAGAAAAAGATTTCCCGCGAGCTTTTAATTGCCGCCTACGAAACGCTCGCTTTAGCCAAAGCATCCCACGATGAGCTTGAAAAGTTATATATAGAAGCAATGGATTTTGAGGCTTTATCGCTTTACGGCAAACAGCTCGCGCAAAAAATATTCGGTTAAAATTTAACACGGCAATCCTTTTGGACTGCCGTGTTCAGTATTATCAAAACAATTATTTCTGCTTATTCTGATTTTTATTCTGGTTATTGTTCTGATTATTTTTATTCTGATTGTTGTTCTGGTTGTTTTTGTTCTGGTTATTCTGGTTGTTATACTGCTGATTGTCTGACATTATAATTCACCCCGCTTTCCAAACCTATTGTCTGTAAAAAGCGGGGTTAATATTCTTATACGCCAAACAATTTTTTTGCATTTTTAAGGCAAAGCCTTAAAATTTCATCGCGCGATACACCGCGTATCTCTGCAACTTTTTCTGCCGTCAAAGCAATCATTCCCGAATGGCAGAGCTTTCCTCTGAACGGTTCGGGAGCAAGATACGGACAATCGGTTTCCAAAAGCAGTTTATCTTCAGGAATTTCCTGAACAACCTCGGGCAGTCGGCGCGCATTTTTAAAGGTTATAACACCGCCTACACCAATATACATACCAAGCTTTATTATTTCTTTTGCCATTTCGGGACTACCCGAAAAGCAATGAACAACACCATTTGGTTTATGCTTTTTCAAAATTTCAAGCGTATCGGAATGAGCATCGCGGTCGTGAATTATTACAGGCAAATCAAGCCTTTTTGCAAGCAAAAGCTGTTCTTCGAAAATCTGCCTTTGAAGCTCGGCGTTTTCCTTTTCCCAATAATAATCAAGACCTATTTCCCCTATTGCAACGCATTTTTTCTGCTTTGCAAGCGGCTCTATCGCTTCGATATCAGCACCGTTTTGAAGATTTCCGGGATGAAAACCAACTGCCGCATAAATGAAATCATACTGTTCAGCCAAAGCCAACGCCGTTTTCGAAGATTCAACGTCACAGCCACAGCTTATAATTGAGTCAACACCGCTTTTATGCATATTTTCGAGAAGCTCTTCCCTTATATCGTCAAAACGGGCATCATCAAGATGGGCATGGGTATCGAAAATAATATTTTCTTTAAGGCAAATACTTTCGGGGTATTCCATCAGCGCACCTTACTGCCTGCGGGAATATCATCCGCAAAGATAAGCTTAACATCATCCTCACCGCAATCAGCGGCAAGTATCATACCGTTGGATTCAACACCGCAAAGTACGGCAGGCTTTAAGTTTGCAACAACTATAACAGTGTGACCGATAAGCTCATCAGGCTTATACCATTTAGCAATTCCCGAAGCCACTATTCTTTCCTTACCGCTTCCGTCATCCAACGTAAGCTTCAAAAGCTTTTTAGCCTTCGGTATCGGCTCGCAGGCTACAACCTTTGCGGTACGAAGCTCTACCTTTGCAAAATCATCAATAGAAATCTGCGAAAGTGTTACAGTATTCTCTGCTTCTTCTTTTGCTTTTTGTTCCGCCGCTTTCTGTGCCTCAATCTCCTCTAATGTTTTCTGAATATCAATACGTGCAAAAAGCGGAGTTGCAGCGCCTACGATATACTCCTTAACAGCGCCAAACTCAAGCTCCATAGAGCCTTCGCCTATCTGCTGTGCTATAAGCTCACAGGAAGCAGGCATTACCGGCTTTAGCATTACACCGAGCATACGGATACACTCCAGAAGATTATAAAGCACACCGCAAAGCTCTTCACGCTTTTCTTCATCCTTTGCAAGTGCCCAAGGAGTTGTTTCATCAATATACTTATTGCAACGCTTTGCAAGGTTCATAACCGCCTCAACAGCATCAGCATTACGGTACTGGTCCATAAGCTCATAATACTTCTTAACCGTTTCTTTTGCGGTATTTATAAGGTCTAAAGCCAATTCATCAGGCTCTACTGCGTTCACCTTACCGCCAAAATACTTCTGTGTCATAGCAACCGAACGGTTTACAAGATTACCCAAGGTATTTGCAAGGTCGGCATTATACTTTGTCATAAAGCTTTCATAGGTTATTGTTCCGTCCTGAGTAAACGGGATTTCAGAAAGCAAATAATAACGAACAGCATCTGTTCCGAAACGAGCGGCAAGCTCATCGGCGTAAATAACATTTCCCTTTGATTTGGACATCTTATCCTCACCAACAAGCACCCAAGGATGACCGAGCACCTGTTTTGGAAGCGGAAGACCCAAAGCCATAAGAAGTATAGGCCAATAGATCGTATGGAAGCGAACTATATCCTTACCGATAACGTGCAAATCGGCAGGCCAGAGATTTTCAAACTGTTCGGTACTGCCGTCAGGGTTATAACCTACACCGGTAATATAGTTTGAAAGAGCATCTATCCATACATATATAATATGTCTCTTATCAAAATCTACGGGAACACCCCAAGTAAAGGTAGAACGAGAAACGCAAAGATCCGAAAGACCGGGCTTTAAGAAATTATTTATCATCTCATTCTTACGTGATTCAGGCTTAATGAAATCGGGGTTTTCTTCATAATATTTGAGAAGCTTATCCTGATATTTGGAAAGACGAAGGAAGTATGCTTCCTCCTTTGCATCTATAACCTCTCTGCCACAGTCGGGGCATTTACCGTCAACAAGCTGTGAAGATGTAAAGAACGATTCACAGGGAACGCAGTATTTACCCTCATAAGTACCCTTATAAATATCATCCTGCTCATAAAGCTTATTAAATATTTTCTGAACGGCCTCTTCATGGTCAGCATCGGTGGTGCGGATAAATTTATCGTAATCTGCACCCATACTGTCCCAAACAGCGCGAATCTGAGAAGAAACATCATCAACATAGGCTTTCGGCGAAATACCTGCGGCTTTTGCATACTCCTCAATCTTCTGACCGTGTTCATCAGAACCCGTTTGCAAAAATACCTCATAGCCCATCATTTTTTTATAACGGGCAATCATATCCGCCAATACAATATCGTAAGCGTTTCCGATATGCGGCTTGCGCGAGGTATAAGCAATAGCCGTTGTAATATAAAATTTCTTTTTATCACACATAAATTTAAACCTCCAAAGGTTGAATTATTAAACTTTTAAAACCGAAAGCTACGGCTTTTTAAACAAAAACAGCAGATTAGCAACCGCCCAGGCACCAAGATGAGTGAGCAGTATTCCGGCGGGATTTACAGGCTCTGCATTTCCGCCGAGGAAAGAAACATAAGCAAACAGCACCGCGCCGATACTTGCCGCAATAATATAAAACACACTTAAAATCTTGGTAGAGCTTTTTATTCTTGCCGCACAGTTAAGCACCGAAACAAAGTTAAGCGGATTACCCCTGAATGCCGCAGGAGCCGAGCAACGCTCGCAAGGCATAACGGCATTTTTATACATATGAACGCCCGAATTGCTCATAATCTTAACCGAATCCTCATAAAGACCGATATAATCACATATCATTTCCTCGTTTATATTCGGGTCGCAGTTATTAACAAGAAGGGTGACTCCAAGTCCCGTAATTCTGCGAAGCTCGTAAACCACCTGCGGGTCTACATCATACTGAACAATTATGAGCGCGCACGCCTTATCACCGCTCGCAAGGTAAACAGGGAAAAAGCCGCGTCTTAAAATTTTGCGGTCGATTTCAACATCGGGAACGGCAATTCCGTGAGCCTGCATCAAGGTGCGGTTGCCTATAAACAAAAGCTCATCATCAACCCAGCCCGAAAGACCTAATTTATCCTCATATTTAACGGTATCGCTATCGGGGATTTTATAATCGGTATTTGTTCCTGCGATTTTTTTGAAAATTGAAGCCAGAGGACTTCCCACAGCCTCGGTAAGAGAAGCGGCGCGAACAATGGTTTCATCAAAATTATTTTCCGAAAGCACCTTCATATCATGCATCGTAACAGTGCCATCGGGGAAAATATCAGTACAAGAAAGAACCGCCGCATTTGCCATTTCAATGCGGTTTGCCGCCGCAATTCCTGCAATAAAAGCGCCTTTTTTATTAAGTCGGTTTGCCGCAGAATAAAGAGGCAGAGAATCCATATCAAAGAGAATCGGCGCAGCCGCTACAGACATAATAACCGCCGCAGAATAAAGCGCTAAAATAAGACCGCCCGACAATGCCAACGAAGCCAATGCAACAATAGCACTCAAACCGCATGCGCCAAGTGTTACCACGCGCATTTTACCATCAAGCACTGTTGAATAATCGGAATACTTCATAAAATCGTCAACCATTCCGGTTTCACGGGGGGCTGCAACGAGTGCATCACCCTCTATTGCGCTTTTAACCATTGCAAAGGTTGTTGCCTCATCGGTTATAAGGCTTACCGCCTTTTTAGGACGGTTGGATAAAGCCTGTTTTAAATTACCGAAAACAGCCGAGCTTTTTCTGAATAAAGAAAGCGCCCTTACAAAAAGTATTATCAAAGCAAGAAGCAATATTTCATAAACATTTTCCCTGTAAACCGCTGCCGTAATTCCAAGAGCGAGACTCAAAGCCGTTGAAATAAGTGCAGGAGAATCGGTTGTTGAACGGCGGCTAAAAAGCGTTTTTACAGATAAAAGCATATCAAAATTAACAAGCGAGCCAAGCCCTAATAAAACGGTACAGATAACCATTCCCGTACCTGTTGAGGTTATAAGGAAATTGGAAAGTGACGGCAACAAAAACAATAGCATTACCGCCAAAAGCATACCCGTTAAAACAGTTTGCAAAAATGAACGGCGTTTTAAAATTGCAAATTTACGTATAACACGCTTACCGTCATTCTCGTTCTTTATATTATCCTTTGTTTCAAAGGTTTCAAATTCCGATTCCTCAAGCTGGGTTTCGGCTATTTCAGCCTCTTGCTCCAAAGAAAGCTCACCAAACTCACCCGTAAGGTCAATTGCCCGCGTTGTAGTGCTTACGCTGATATAATCATTATTTGCACCACCATCACGAACGGGGGTAAAACGGATTGTTGCGGTATTTCCTGTTGGATTGTTCTTTTTGGGAGCAACACGGGTATCTATATCCGAAATCTGCGGAAGCTCATCATCAAAAACAAGAATTTCATTATCTTCTAATAAAATATCCTTAATCGGAGGAAGCTCTTCAACCTTTTTTTGAGCTACAGGCTCAGGGGTCACAGGCGGCAATACAACCTTTTTAGGCTCTGTTGCCTGAGGCGCAACATTCTGTACCGCAGTAACCGCAGCGGGAGCTTTTTTATCTTCAGGTTTTTTCTTACGTCCCAAATCATCAAGCTCTATATTATATTTGCTTCTAAGCTCCTCCAATGTACGCTCGGAATTTGTTTTTAAAATATCCGCAACACTCTGAAGCTGATAAATAGGCTCATTTGATACCGAAACATCATGCCCGTCATCATCAACTATATACGGCATACACCGTTTTAAAAGCGTTTTATCCGATTTGATGACATCGTCCTTAGGCAGACGGTTTTTAGGAGTATTTAAAATTGACATAAAGTCAACCATACTGTCATTTTTATCCGTTTGCACCGTAGGACTGACGTTATTCTCTTCCTTTTTTTGATTTTCGGCGGCAACATTTTTAAGCATCCTCTGACGCATTGCCTCAAGCGGTGTTATTCCGTTTTGCGGGTCAGTCTTATTTTCTGCGGGCTTACCATCAGAAAAATCAGATAAAATTTCATCTGCCGTAAGCATATGAGAAGGTGCTATGGCACTTTCGCTTTTTTTAACCGTTTTTTCGGTTTCTTCTGTCATTTGAAAAAAATCGTTCTTTTTCTTTTTTGAAAAAAGTCCCATTTTTATTCCCCTTTAAACTTTTGTACGTTTACGTACAACCTCATACATAAGCACACCTGCAGCAACCGAAGCATTAAGAGAATTTATCTGTCCGTTCATAGGAAGACTTATAATTCCATCACACTTTTTAGCAACCAATGTACCTATTCCCTTGCCCTCGTTTCCTATAACTATGGCGCAAGGAATATCAAAATCGGTCTTGGTGTAATCAGTTCCGTCCATATCAGCGCCGAATACCCATACACCCTTTTCTTTTAATTCCTCAATTGTATTTGCAATATTGGTAACGCGAGCCACCTTCATATATTCAAGCGCACCGCTTGCTGATTTTGCGACCGTTGCATTAAGAGATGCAGAACGGCGCTTTGGAATAATTATTCCGTGAACACCGCAAGCCTCTGCAGTTCTTATTATTGCGCCTAAATTATGAGGGTCTTCAATCTCATCGCAAATCACAATAAACGGTTTTTCGTTTCTATCCCACGCAGTTTGCAGAATATCCTCAACAGTAGAATATTCCTGCGAAGCAAAAAACACCGCAACACCCTGATGATTTGCACCCTCGCAATAGTAATCCAGCTTTTGCGGGCTTACTTCTTTAATAAGTATTCCTCTTTGTGAACACTTTGCAATTATTGCGGCAACACTTCCGCCGCTTACACCGTGAGCAACCAGCAAACGGTCAATCTCTCTGCCTGAACGCACCGCCTCAAGAACGGAATTACGTCCGCAAATTATATTGTTAACTCTTTTTTCGCCATTTTCCGACAAAAATATCACTCCACATAAATATTCAAACTAATTATATCATACATAAATGAATTTTTAAAGGGGAAAATAAGAAAAACAACAATATTTTTAAGGATGGTTTTTATAATGAAAATAATTAAGGTTACAGGATACGAACTTCTCGACTCGCGTGGCAATCCTACAGTAGGTGCTTGTTGCAGTCTTGACAACGGAAGCAGGGGTTTTGCGCTTTCGCCGTCAGGCGCTTCAACAGGTGCTTACGAGGCACACGAATTGCGTGACGGCGACAAATCACGTTATGGCGGAAAGGGCGTTTTAAGGGCAGTTGATAATATAAACAAGGATATAAACGAAGCGCTCTATGGAGCAGATGCTCTTAATCAGCGCGAAATCGACAATCTGCTTTTAGAGCTTGACGGAAGCGAAAACAAGAAAAAATTAGGTGCAAATGCAACTCTTGCCGTATCGCTTGCCTGCGCTCAAGCGGCAGCGGCATCACAAAAGCTACCGCTTTACCGTTATATAGGCGGAATTTTCGGCAAAACAATGCCCCGACCGATGATGAATATTTTAAACGGAGGCGCTCATGCCGCAAACAACATTGATATTCAGGAATTTATGATAATTCCTTATGCCGCGCCTTCTTTCAGTGAGGGACTTCGTTGGTGCAGTGAGGTTTATCATACCTTGGGAAAACTGCTCAATTCTATGGGTCACGCAACAGGTGTTGGTGACGAGGGCGGTTTTGCGCCGAATCTTTCATCTGATGAAGAAGCGCTTTCAATAATAGTATCTGCAATAGAAAAGGCCGGTTATTCCACCGACCAGATAAAATTAGCATTGGATGTTGCTTCAAGCGAATGGTTTAAAGACGGCAAATACCACCAACCCAAAAGAGACCGCGATTTAACGGCAGATATGCTTATCGAGTATTATGATGCATTAAGCCAAAAATACCCGATAATTTCTTTAGAGGATGGACTTGCAGAGGATGATTTTGACGGTTGGACGCGTATGACCGAGCGACTCGGCAACAGAATACAGCTTGTTGGCGATGACCTTTTTGTAACCAATGTAAAGCGTCTTGAAATGGGCTTTGAACGAAATGCCGCAAACTCTATTCTTATAAAGCCAAACCAAATAGGCACGCTTACCGAAACACTCGATACAATTTCTCTTGCAAAGGCTCACGGCTACAGCACTATACTTTCTCACCGTTCAGGCGAAACAGAGGATACCTCTATTGCCGACATTGCAGTAGCTTCAAATGCAGGGCAAATAAAAACAGGCGCCCCCTGCCGAACCGACCGCACAGCAAAATATAACCGCTTAAAGCTTATTGAACAAGCGATAAACGGTTAGAATTATTTATTATATAAAT
>JAZSKL010000079.1:0-11400 GCA_045534855.1 Acutalibacteraceae bacterium | reverse complement strand
GGCTGGTACAGTATTGCTGTTCGCTACCGTCAGGACTATACTGACGGCAGAGCTACCATAAGAAGTCTTTTGATTGACGGAGAGCTTCCCTTTAAGGAATGCGGAGAAATTAACTTCCCTTATGAGACAGATTGGGTTGATAATAAGGTTTCAAAGGGCGAAAAGGAATATAAATTCTATTTGAGCCGAGGTACTCATACCATAAGCCTTGCTCCCGCGCTCGGTGATATGGAAAAAATATTGCAGGATGTTCAAACGAGCCTGCAAAACCTTAACGGTGCTTATCGAAAGATAATTATGATAACCAGCAGTACGCCCGATGCATACCGCGATTATCTTCTTGATGAAAAAATTCCCGAAACACTTGAGATTTTAAAGATTGAGCGCAAAGCGCTTCAAAGAATAGCAAAAAAGATGCCCTCAAGCATAAACTCATCGCTTATTGACCGCTTGGTTGACCAGCTTGAGGATATGTATAAATACCCTGATACCATTGCGGGCACACTTGGTACATTCCAGTCAAATCTTACCGCGCTTGCAACCTGGATTAACGACCAGAAAACCCAGCCTTTGGCTTTGGATGAGATAACCTTTTATCCTGCAGGCAGTGATTACGAAAAGGATACAGTAGGCTTTTTCGGTTCGCTCTACCACGGAATAAAACGCTTTTTCTATTCCTTCTCTTCGGAATATGTAGGCGCAAGCGGTGATAACGGCGAAACTATTGAGGTCTGGGTAACAACAGGCCGTGACCAGATGCAGATAATCCGCCGTATGATTAACGAAACCTTTACCCCCGTACTTCGTGACGGTAAGAAGATTTATGTTGATATACGAATGATTGATGCTTCGGCACTTCTTCCTGCGGTTGTTTCGGGAATTGGTCCTGATGTGGCTTTGGGTGAGGGTAACTCAACACCCGTAAACTTCGCTTCGCGAGGAGCTATCTATAACCTTAATAAATTCTCGGATGCCGAGGAGGTTTACAAGCGTTTCAGCGACAGCGCAATAGTTCCTTTCCGTTATGAGGACGGTGTTTACGCATTACCTGAAACACAAACCTTTAAAATGATGTTCTACCGAACCGATATTTTTGAGGAATACGGTTGGTCGGTTCCAAAAACCTGGGACGAGGTAAAGAGCCTCATATTTGATTTAAGCAAAAATAATATGCAGTTCGGCTTTGATGCAACATTCCAGTCGTATTGTATGATGCTTTATCAGAACGGCGGAAATGTTTACAGCGAACACGGAACAAAGAGTACTCTGAACGAGCGTGAAGCAATAGAAGCCTTTAAGCAGTATACCCAGTTCTATAAGGAATATAAAATTCCTGTTTCCTATAACTTCGCAAACCGTTTCAGAAGCGGTGAAATGCCTATTGCGGTTGCTGATTACATAGCCTATAACACCTTGGAGGTATTTGCCCCCGAAATTAAGGGTCAATGGGATATTACAACCGTTCCGGGTAAGGCTTTGGAAAACGGCGAGGTTGACCATACCTCGGTAGCTACAGGTGTTTGCTGTTTCATTCTTGGTGAAACTAAACACCCGAAGGCATCCTGGGAATTTATAAAATGGTGGACCGGTGCCGAAGTTCAGGCAAAATACGGAAATCAGATAGAGGATAAGCTCGGTGCGAGTGCGCGTTACGCTACCGCAAATCTGGAGGCTTTGGCTGAAATTCCTTGGTCTTCGGCATTCTATAAGGAGCTTACATCACAGCTCGAAAGCGTAAGGGGTATACCTGAAGTGCCCGGCGGTTATTTCACCTCCCGCCACTTTAACAACGCTTTCCGTTCGGTTGTTTATGATGCAACCGATGCGCAGGAAACCTTGCTTGAATATGTAGAAGTAATAAATGATGAGATAACCAAGAAGAGGAAAGAGTTTGGTCTTTCCTTAACGGAATAGGAGGGTAGAGTATGAAGAAGTATTCGCTCTGGAGCGAAATTAAAAGAAAAAAAGCCTGCTACCTTTATATTCTTCCTTTCGTTATTCTGTTTTTTACATTTACCGTTTTGCCTGTACTGCTTTCGATATGCCTTAGCTTTACCAACTACAATGTATTCTCATTTCCCGATTTCGTAGGCTTTAATAACTACATTGATATGTTCTTCGGTGATGACATCTTCTTAAAATCTGTGCTCAACACCATAACAATAGCCTTGGTAACAGGCCCTATCGGATATATCGCTTCGTTTTTGCTTGCGTGGATGATAAACAATTTAAGCTCAAGAATACAGTTTTTAATGGTTCTGCTTATCTATTCACCCACCATTTCGGGTAATCTTTTTACAATCTGGGCAATTATCTTCAGTGATGATGCTAACGGCTACCTTAACAGCCTTTTAATGTATTTCGGCTTTACCGATACCAACATATACTTCTTAACAGATAAGGATTATATGATGACAATAGTAATTATCGTAACCCTCTGGATGAGTATGGGCGCAGGCTTTTTGTCCTTTGTTGCAGGTATTAAGGGCGTTGACCGCTCACAGCTTGAGGCAGGCGCTATTGACGGTATCAAAAACCGCTGGCAGGAGGTTTGGTATATTATCCTGCCGTCTATGAAGCCACAGCTTCTTTTCGGTGCGGTAATGTCTATAAACTCAGCATTTGCCTGCGGTGCGGTTTCTACCGCGATGTGCGGAATGCCCTCAACCGATTACGCGGTTCATACGGTGGTAAACCACCTTACGGACTACGGTAATACCCGTTTCGAAATGGGTTATGCTTCGGCTATTGCAACGGTGCTGTTTGTTATGATGGTTGGTTGCAAAAAGCTGATTCAGAAAATGATTTCAAAGGTGGGATGATGTAAAAATGGCTGTGCAGAAGCAGTTTTCAAAGAAATTTTCGCACTCCAAGGCGGGAAATTTGCTCAACTTCATAACCTTGCTTGTAGTAGCCTTTTTTATGGTTATTCCGTTTGTGTTTACCATAGGAAACGCATTTAAGCCGCTTGATGAGCAGTTTTTGTATCCTCCTACAATAATCCCAAAAGTTCCCACCTTGCAAAACTTTTACAGTATAGGCTCGCTTATGCGTGAGTCTTGGATACCTTTCAGCCGTTATCTTTTTAACTCGGTGTTTATTACCGCAGTAGGTACGTTTTTCCACGTTATCGTTTCTTCACTTGCGGCTTATGCAGTTGCAAAGTTTGAATTCCCCGGCAGAAAGATATTCTTTGAAATGGTAGTGCTTTCGCTTCTTTTTAACCATACGGTTACGGCAATACCAAACTACCTTATAATGAGTAAGCTCGGAATGGTTGATACATTCCTTGCCATTATAATGCCGGCAATCGGTTCATCGCTCGGCTTCTTCCTTATGAAGCAGTTTATGGAGCAGATGATACCCGATGCTATGATAGAAGCGGCGCAGATAGACGGTGCAAGCGGATGGCGTATATTTATCAACATAGTTATGCCGATAGTAAAGCCCGCTTGGTTTACACTTATAATCTTTTCGTTCCAGAACCTCTGGAACGGTACGGGAAGTACTTTTATCTTTACCGAAAGTCTTAAAACGCTTCCAAACGCACTTTCAAACATCGTTGCGGGCGGTATTTCGAGAACAGGTGCCGCCGCAGCTACCGCATTTATTATGATGGTGCCCCCCGTATTTGTTTTCATAATTTCGCAGAAGAATGTTATTGAAACAATGGGCTCTTCAGGTTTAAAGGAATAAGGTGGCGGGTATGAAAAGAATGAAATTTTTTGCCCTGCTCGCTGTTATACTTTGCTTTGCGGTTGTTTTATCACTGCCTGTTTCGGCGAATGATACAAGATACACCTCTTATACATATAACTCCGAGGGTGAGTCGATTGCCGCACCCGAGGCATACAGCGTTAAAAATCTAATCGATGTAAGTGAGCTTGGTGTAACGGTTGAAAAGCTTACCGATATGGATGCCGATGCAAACGGCAATCTCTATATTGTTGACAGTGCTTTAAATCAGATTATAAAGCTCGATGCCAATAATAATTTGAGTGCGGTTGTTACAACCCTTTCAAATGGGGAAGCCTTAAAAGAGCCTCACGGTATATCGGTTGGTCTGGACGGTAATGTTTACGTTGCCGATACGGGAAATGCCCGCATTATAAAGCTTGATACCGAGCTTAATGTTATTGATATCTTCGGCGCACCCGATAAAAAGGAAGCGCAGTATGATTATGATTACAAGCCGCTTTCGGTTGAGGCGGATTTTGACGGCAGAGTTTACGTTATTGCTGAAAATCAGACGCAGGGTATATTCCAATTCGATAAAAAAGGTAAATTTTTAGGTTATTACGGTGCGGCAAAGGTTATTCCAAGCCTTAGCGAGCTGTTTTTCAGAAAATTTGCATCTCAAGAGCAGTTGAAGGGTATGATGCGTTTCATCCCAACCGAGTACAGCAATATGGCGCTTGACAGCGAAGGCTTTATGTTCTGTACTGTTTCAACCTACTCTGCAACCGAAATACAAACCGCCGCTTTGACCCCCGATTCATCGGTAACTCCGATAAGAAGACTTAATCAGAGCGGTAGTGATATACTTCTGCGTAACGGTGCGTTCAACCCTGTGGGCGATATGGAATTTAAGTATGAGTATAACGATTCTATGTCGGGCGCATCAACCTTTGTTGATATTACGGCGTATAAATACGGCGTTTACTCGGCGCTTGATTCAAGGCGCGGCAGAATTTTCACCTATAATGATCAGGGCGAATTGCTTTATATTGTAGGTTCGAGAGGAAACGATAAGGGCGCATTTACAGCACCTACTGCGATTTTGTACCGCGGTGACGATATGCTTGTTCTCGATTCCTCAAATGCTACCGTTACAGAGTTTGAGCCTACAAAGTATGCGCTTCTTACCCTTCGCGGTATAGAGCTTTATCAAAAGGGCGAATACGAGGAAGAAGAGAAGACCTGGGGCGAGGTTTTAAAGATTTTCCCCCATTCGGGCGTTGCTTTAAAGGGGATAGGCAAGGCTTATTATAACAACGGCGATTACCTTAAAGCAATGGAATACTATGAAAAAGCAGGCAACCGCGAGTATTATTCAAAAGCCCTCGGTAAATACATAAATGAGGCGGCAGGCAGTGCAATGAAAATAATACTGCCGTGTCTTGCAGGCGTTTTAGTATTATTTATAGTTATTAAAATTTTAAAGAAAAAGGGCATAATCAAGCAAAAGAAGCGCGAAAGCAAATTCTCGGAAAACCATCCCAAGCTTTCAAAGCTTATTGAGCAGGTGCGCTATTCGAAATATGTTTCGTTCCACCCGTTTGACGGCTTCTGGGATTTAAAGCACGAGGGAAGAGGCAGTGTAGGCTCTGCAAGCTGTATTCTGGTACTTGCGATTATTGCAAATATAATCCGCATCCGCTGGACTCCGTTCCTCTTCAATAACTACGATTTTACCGAAACAAGCGCGGTTTATGAGGGTATTATGAACATTGCTTCATTGGTGCTTCTGTGGTGCGTTTCCAACTGGTGCTTTACAACCCTTATGGACGGTAAGGGCAAAATGCGTGATATTTATATCTATACCTGCTATGCGCTTCGTCCGATTATTATTCTTTACCCTGCAATTACGCTGATAAGCTATTTCCTGTTTATAGAATCTGCAACCATTTTAAGCATTATTATTTACGGTACGGTTGTTTGGGTTGGCTTCCTTATAGTTGCGGGAACAATAAGCACCCACAGCTATTCGCTTTCAAAGGCAATAGTAACCATAATTTTAACGGTTGTAGGTATGCTTATAATAGCCTTCTTGGCACTGCTTATTTTCTCTATAGTGCAGGAAGCGTGGCAGTTTGTTGAACTGCTGTTTAAAGAAATATCTGCGAGACTGTAAGGAGGGTGGTATAAATGAAGCGAAAATTCAAAAAATGGCAAAAAATGCTTATGGGTTATACCGCCTTTTTACTCATAATCGCAGTTGTTGCAACCTCCTTTTATATGCTTGCTTCAAGTCCCGATGCTAAATACGGCATTGTAAGCGGAATTATTGAGCATAGCGAAAAGGGAAAGGATATTACCGAAAGTGTTCTTTCGGCAGAAATGCCGGGAACACTCCTTCAAAACGAAAATATTGCTTTGAGCATATCCCAAAACGGCAGTATCAATGTTTTAAATAAGAAAACCGGCAGGGAATGGTCTTCATCGGTTAAACCCGAGCAAGAAGCAGGCTTTAAACAGGGCTTTAACGCAACCCATTCTATGTGTGAGGTTACTTATGTAAACGATAAAAACGCCGAGGCTGTTTATACCTCTTATGACCAGAGTGTAATGAAAAAACAGCTCAAAATATACAAGGTTTCGGATGAGGTTATCCGTCTTGACTATATTTTAGGTGTTTCAAGTGCCGACCAGCTCATACCTGCGGCTTTTGAGAAAAAGCGTTTTGAAAAAGAGATTTTACCGAAATTAAGCGAAAGCGACCAGGCTTTTCTTAAAAGGCAGTATCTGCTTTATTACGGTGATAAGCTTACAGCCGATGATAACCCCGATATGCTTTTTGAAAAGTTCCCCAAGCTTGAGGATACTCCGCTTTATATTGCGGGTAATATAAGCGGTAAGGTAACTAAAGATAAGCTTACCAAGGTTTTTGAAAAAATCGGCTATACGGCAGAGGATTACGATTACGATAATTCTCTTACCGGCTACGGTGCTTCGTCTGTTACGGTTACATATAAGGTTGTTTTTGATTTGAGTATCAGCGGTAACGACCTTGTAGTTAATGTTCCGAAGGATGAAATTGAGTTCTTCCGTGAGTATCCGATGCTCAAGCTTTCTATGATGAAGTTCTTTATGAGCTCGTCCGAGGATGCATCGGTGCTTATTCCCGATGGAAGCGGCGCATTGCTTAAATTTACTCCGGGTCAAAGCCCTGTTTCCTATAGCGGTACGGTTTACGGCAACGATACGGTCAGAAACGACCTGTTGCTTCCTGCCGTTATGAACAGCGAAACCGAAATCCGTTTCCCGCTTATTTCAATGAGAAGCGGCAAGGATACCGTTACGGCAATAGTTGAAAGCGGCGATTCAAATGCCGAGATTAAGTATAATGCCGTACCGGGCGGTGTAAATTGCTATTTCGATTTTACCGTTTTGCAGTCCGACCGCTCGTTTATCAATGCCAAAACAAGCATTATTCAATGCGGTAACGATGTAGGCGTTGAGGATATAAGCGTGCGTTACCGTTTCGGAAGTGTAGAGGAAACCGCAAGTGATGATGAGGTATTTTCAGCTGTTGCCTGCGATTACCGCGATTACCTTTTGAAAAACGGAAAATTAAAGACTAATAAAAATCTATCGAAAAATCCGCGTTTGCTTTTAGAGCTTATAGGTAGCGTTGAGGTTAGTGTTGACTTTTTCGGTCTTTTTCCTGTAAGTGAAGACCTTGTTATGACAAACTTTAAGCAGGCGCAGAAAATGGTTGATTGGTTTACTTCAAAGGGTGCAGATAACCTGACGGTCAGCCTTAACGGCTTTGGTGAGGGCGGTCTTTACCGCGGCGAGCCGGGAAGCATCAGCGTTCTTGATGCACTCGGCGGTGAGGATGCTTTTGAAAGCTTTGCAAAGAAGCTGCGTAAAAACGGTATAGACTGTTTCTACGGTACGGTACATACCGAATACTTTAACCCAACCCTTTTGAGTGATTATGACAGCTCAATGACGGCTCTTCTTGTAGACCGAAGTGAGGCACTTTTCGGCAATTACAACGCGGTTGAGGCACATACCTCGGGTGAAAAGGGTGAATTTGCCGTTATTTCACCGGCTTACTACAGCCAAATCGCTAAAGATTATATTTCCGAAGAGTACAAAAGCTTGAGTGTAGGTGAGCTTATGTCGCGCCTCAATTCAGATTACGGCGATAGCTATCACGACCGTTCAAGAACTAAAACGGCAGTGCTTTCAGCACTTTCGGCATACACCAAAAAGGGAACAGCCCTTTCGGCTGATAACGCCAACCTTTATGCTTTGCCGTATTGTAACCTGATAGAAAATATGCCTGTAACGGCGGGTGACAGCAAGGCGTTTGACCGTAGCTTCCCCTTTAGCCAGATAGTTCTTCACGGACTTGTTGATTATACAACCGAGCTTGATTTTGCTAAATGCTCCGATACCGCGTCCGCTTTGGAGGCAATCCGTACAGGAAGCGGCTTAAAGGCGGCTTTGAGCTATAAAAACAGTGATTATGATTTCCCTGCATACTATTCAAATCTTTTCGCAACCGATTATAAAAATAACCGCGAAGCCTTGTCGGAGCAAAACGCTCTTGTAAGCAAGGCGCTTGAGGGTCTTGGAAATGTTAAGATTGTTTCCTTTGAAGCAGACGGCGATGTTTCCAAAACCACCTACGAAAACGGTACGGTTATTTATGTAAACACAGGCGAACAAGAAGCTACTTTTGATACGCAAAAGATAGGTGGAATGTCCTATCTTCGTATAAATTAAAAAAATTTTTCAAGGAGGTCATTAAAAAATGAAAAGCACATTTAAAGCAACCAAAAAGGCACTCGCAATTCTTCTTTCCCTTGCATTTGTTTTTTCGGCAATCTTCTGTATGCCCGTAATGGCAGAGGATGAGGTTACAACAGAACCGCCCGTTACAGAAGAACCCGAAGTACCCGAAGAGCCGGCTGAAATCGTTCAGCCTACACCTGATTTATCCGTTAAAAGAGCGTATAATTCAGGTAACTTGCGTTCGTATGTTGCAGATTTTCTTGACAACAAGTACTTTACAAGCGGTATGATGTCAAAAAATCCCGTAGTTACATCCGACACTAACGCAAACCTTACCGACATTCCGAATGCTACCATGTCTGCTGCAAAATGGAAAGAATTCGGAACAAACGAAAATTCAGTAGTTCGTTTCTGGATTAAAGCTCCCTATCGTAAGGGCACACCTGAGCTTGGTTACAGAGTTTATTTTAACTATGCTTATTCTCTCGGCTCCGGAACAAAGTACCAGAATTTCCCCACAACCACAGGTAGATTTAATCTTCCGGCAGACGGTTTGTGGCATGAAATCCGTGTGAAATCCACCGATTTCCCTGCATTTAAAACCTTTAATTTTGATGCGGTTACTTCCGGTACGATGTATGTTCGTGTAAACGCTAACAACGCTACTGCACAGCAGACTTCAGGCGAATACATCTGCACAAGCCCTATACAGTTCTTCTATACCGAGGATGCTGTTGCTGCTATTAACGCTACCCCTGTTGATGACGGTAATATAGGCGACCACGGTCTTGTTAAGACTTTAAACGGCTCGAGACAGGATTATGTTAAAACAATGAATGTTACCTCTGTTGTTGCACTTGATAACAAGCTTTTAAGAAGCGTTAAAAAGATTTCTCCTGCAGAGGGTTATACTCTCCCCGAAAGTAGCACCGAAATTAAATTGATGCCTTACAGCGCATCCTTCAGCGTTGCAGAAGGCGAAACCGAAAATGAGCTTGCCGATTGGTTTAACGGCTCGGGTGAAATGCGTACCTTTGTTAAGAATGACAGTAATAATGATATTCAATTTATGATAGGTCTTTATGCTTCAACCGGCGGTTCTTATCCTAACTATAAAACCGGTTATATTACAATTCCTGCAAACAGCGGATGGAAAGAGTTGAGAATAAGCTCAACATATATGACAGGAAATAACAATTCTTCAGAGGGTCTTATCAAAGCACATTCGGGCACTGTTTCCTTGTATCTCTATACAAAGAGCGATATATTTATGGATGAAAGCACCGATGCTTTGTATATTGCCCCCGTTGAGCTTTATTCTTCCAATGTATTAGAGCCTGTTACTACCGATTTTGCCCGTGAATATACCCGTGTTCTTATGAACGGTAAGTACACTAAAGGTGATGATGAGGCAACCATTAAAAAGACCGAGGGTAAAGCATGCGAGGATAACCCCCGTTTTGAAAAGATAAACACCTTTACGACAGGTGAAGATTATGTTGCTGCCGCTAATCAGGTTGTTTCTGTTTGGGGAATTACCAATCAGGTTTCTGATGATTTTGCAGGCTGGCTCTTTAACCCTGATGCAGAGCTTCGTTTCTATGCAAAGAGTGACCGTGAACGCACATTTAAATTTACTATTCAGACCTATGCTTCAGGCTCTTATAAAAATATTACTGCAACAGTTACCATCCCAGCGGCAGAAGGCTGGCAGGAGGTAGTTGTTAAGCGTTCGGCATTCAATACAAATTCTGATATGAACTCTAATATCTTAAATTCTTCAAAGTTCAATGCTTATGTAAGATGGACTACCGATGCAAACACCTTTGTTGCAAATGATAGCTTAACAATATCAAGTCAGGTTGAATTCTATTCCGATAAGTCATACTTAAAGGGCGATGTAAACGCAGACGGCGTTGAAAATGTTAAGGATATTATCAGAATGAAGAAGATAATCGCAAAGGGCGAGGGTAAATCTGTTACAGAGGTAAACCGTGCAGACGCAGATTCTAATGGCTGGATTTCTGCAGTAGACCTTGTTGCACTTCGCAAGATATTGCTTAACTTGGTATAATAGTTATTTGAGGGTAAAATTATGCAAGTAAGGCTTATGAGTTATAATACTCAACATTGCCTAAATTACGTTACACGTGAGATAGACTTTGATATAATGACCGAAACCATTAAAAACTGCAAAGCCGATATAATAGGTATGCAGGAGATGAGAAATCTCGGTCAGGATGAAAAAGAATATAAGGATCAGGCGGGAATTATTGCAAAAGAGCTCGGCTTTAATTACTATTTTGCCGAAGCAATAAAATTCCGCGGCGTTAATCCTTACGGTAATGCACTTGTTTCACGCTATCCTATTTTGGAAGCCGAAACAATTATGATTCCCGACCCCGACCCCAAAACAGGCGACCGCTATTACGAAACTCGTTGCGTTTTAAAGGCAAAGCTTGATGTGGGCGAGGGCTTGTGGGTGCTTGTAACGCACATAGGTCTTAACGATGATGAGGCAGTAAATGCTGTTAAGACTATAATGGATAATCTTGAGGGCGAAAAATGCGTTTTGATGGGTGACTTTAATATGCAACCTCAAAACCCGATTTTTAACCCCATAAAGGAAGCGATGTTTGACACCGCAAGCCTTATTGAGGGTGAAATTTTCAGCTTCCCCTCGGATAAACCTAAAATAAAGATAGATTATATCTTTACAAGCAATGATATAAAGGTACTTTCTGCCGATATTCCGCAGGTTGTATCTTCCGACCATTGCCCGCATCTTGCGGATATTGAGCTTTAAATTGTAAACCAAAAGAGCGAGTGAATTTCATCCGCTCTTTTGGTGCAGTTTAATATTTTTAAATTTTGGATATGTCAACTTAAAAACAAACCACTGCAAAACCTATGCGGGCGGCTGATAGCCGC
>JAZSKL010000137.1:0-15048 GCA_045534855.1 Acutalibacteraceae bacterium | reverse complement strand
AATAATTCTCCAGCTGGCTGTCAGGGTCGTATTCAAGCAGTCTTTGCATAATTACCTCCGTTGTTTTTTACTTTTATTTTATTATATAACATTCTAAAAATAAATGCAATAGCAATATTGTCCTATTTATCAGCAATGTTGTGCCTTTATTTTATATAAAAAAAGGATTATAATACAATCGGTAACTTGTCAGCATTGAGATTGGAGAGATAGTAGTTGGCAGATTTAATGATTAAAACTGTGGCATTGAGTTCGTTGCATAAGGTTTTTCCGGATTTTTGTCCCGAGGAGTGCCGAACCGATAAATTTACTACATTAAAAAACGAACCGCTTTCGTTTCAGTTTGCATATAAGCTTGAGGGCGGCGCAAAAATAAAGTGTCCTTTTTACATTCGCGTTGAAACCGATTTACCGCTTAACACTTATGCGGTGGGTTATGTACCGGTAACTCACGCCGAGCCTTTGCAGGATGATGCAAAACGCGGTCCCGGTCTTTATCCCGATATGCTTCTTCCGAAGCTCTGGAACGCGAAGATTGATATTGAGCGTGATTTCTGGTGTCCTTTCTGGTTTGAAAGGGGAGAGAAGAATAATCTTTCGGCTTATGATGATTGCTGGCAGTCTATTTGGTTTTGCGTTAATGAACACGGCAAAAACGTAAAACCCGGTAAGCATAAAATCAGCATTAAGTTCTATGCTCGAATAGGCAACAAGCTTTTAGGGGAGGACAGCGTTCAGCTTGAGGTTATAGATGCCCGTCTTCCGAAACAGAAATTCTTTAACACCAACTGGTTCCATTGTGACTGCCTTGCAGATATTTACAATGTTGAGGTGTTCTCCGAAAAGTTCTTTAAAATATTTGAGGACTTTGTAGAGGTTGCTTCGAGAAACGGAATGAATATGATTTTGCTCCCGGCGTTTACTCCTCCGCTTGATGTTTCGATAGGCGGTGAGCGAACCACCGTTCAGTTGGTTGACATTACATACGAAAACGGTAAGTACAGCTTTGATTTCTCGCTTATGAAGCGTTACATAGATATTTGCCGAAAAGCAGGAATTGAGTTTTTTGAGCATAACCACCTTTACACGCAATGGGGTGCTACCTCTGCCCCGAAGATTGAGGCTTGGGTGGATGGAAAGAAAAAGCGTATCTTCGGTTGGGATACCGATGCTACCAACAAGAAATATACAAGCTTCCTGTACAGCTACATTGAGGCACTTATAGTTTTTCTTAAAGAGGAAAAATTAGAAAAGAAGATACTTTTCCATATTTCTGATGAGCCGGCCAAGGAAAACAGCCTCGGCTACACCACCGCCAAAAAAGAGCTTGGAAGTCTTTTGGACAATTATATGTGCGGTGATGCGCTTTCGGATTATTCGTTCTACGAAACGGGAATGGTTAAAATCCCGATTGTGGGCGTTGGCGCACTTGAAAAGTTTATCGGCAGATGCGATAACCTTTGGTGCTACTATACAGGCAGCAGCCGCGGTAAAAAGCGCAGCAACCGCCTGATAATAAATTCCAACGAAAACAACCGTATTTTCGGCGCGCAGATGTATCTTTACGGTATTAAGGGCTTTTTGTACTGGGGATATAACTACTACTACGATATGTTAAGCCACGGTATATTTGACCCGCGTGTTAAACCGGGCGGTTACTATGACAGACCGGGTGCAAGCTATCTGGTTTATCCTGATAATGACGGTAAGGCAATACAGTCGATAAGACAAAAGGTATTTTATGAGGCGATAAACGATATGCGTGCTTTGGAGCTTCTTGAGAAGCTCCAAAGCCGTGAGCGTGCCGAAAAGCTTATCAAAAAGCATTTCGGTAAAATGACCTTCGATACTTTACCCCAAAATCCCGAACAGATGATTGCATTCAGAGAAGAGCTTAATCGATTGATTAAAAGAACGATTAAATAAAAAAGAAAGGGTTAATATGATGAAGAAAATTATTGCATTGCTTTTGGTATTTGTACTGTTTTCCTCGCAAATCCCGCTTAATTCGTTGATTTCCTTTGCCCAGACCGAGAGCAGTACGGCAGATTCTGTGCTTGTAGGCAGGGCAGGAACTGATTTTTGGTCTAATTCCGGTGCGTTTACCTCGGGCAGATACGGTCTTGACAGCGACCATTATTATTACAACTGCTTTAACCGTTACCGCACGGTAAAGGTTAAGAATGTTGAAACTTATTATGCCGACCCCGAAACCGCCTCTTTTTACTTTACTAATAAAAAGGCGATTGACACTACCTCGTATCTGCAAAACGGTGTTTTGAGATTCTGGATAAGTGTTCCAAAGGATATGACCGTAAGAATCGGTCTTATGACAAGCTATAGCAGTAACGGCAAAGTGCTTTACGGTTATGCGCGTAAAAGTAAGACGTTCAGCGTGGCTGACCAGATAGAGGGCTATCAAAAGGTTGAAATTCCGCTTTCTGAAATCACTGCTTCAACAAGCACTAACTGGAACGCACAATACACAAGATATGTAACCATTGACCCTGTTTTAAATGCAACTGCCGAAACATTTTTGGCAGAGGGTGAGGTTATTAAGGTAAGCCCGTTTGAGATTTGGAGCAACACTCCACCCGAGGTTGCGGCTTACGATGATGTTCCTGTTTATTACAGCACAACAAGCAAGGCTTTTTTAAGAGATATAAATTATTTGCTTGATGAAACGGCAAATCTTAATTTCTACAAAAATACACTTGATGTAGAAGCCGCCGCACAAGCTACCAAAGCTTTAGATGAAAACTTTGAGCTTGAGGAGCTTTATACAGCAAAGGCGATTCTTGCAGGAGCGGATGCTACCGATACCGTTACCGATGCGGATGACAGGCTTTACAAAATGTCTGACTTATCTCAAGAGATTGAGCTTCACATTCCGCTTACCGAGCCGATGCTTCAGCACGATGTTCTGGTTTGTCAGTATAAAGACGGCGTTATGAGCGAGCTTGATTTTATAAGTGACGGTGAATACCTTATCGTTACGAGTGACCTTTCGGGAGATATTGCTATAATCGACCGGAATAAGGAAAATCTTGTTGCAACATTTGAAACTATGTCGTGGAATGCTTCGGATAAGGGTTATAAGGCTGCAACTACCGCCATTACAGATAACACCGAAACCTCAAAGGGCGTTAAGGTTACAATAACCGATGTTGATGTTTTCAACAGCAAGGCAAAAGACCCGACATTTTATCAGGATGCGCTTTCGGCTCAAAACATAAATGTTTGGAATACTACTCCCGATGCCGAAATGAGATTTTGGATAAGAACACCCAAAACCTTTACGGCAAGCCTGCGTTTGGTTCACAACAGCGGATACAAGCGTATAAATTACTCGTTTAAGGTAAACGGCTCAACCGATTGGCAGGAAATAAGGATAAAGAGAAGTCAGTTTGATACAGGTGCAGATTTTAATGCGCTTGTAGCAGGTGGCGGCGGTAAGGTTGCCTTCCAGATGATACTTCCCAAAAACGTCTTTGAAGAGGGAGACGTTATAACGGTAAGCCATATTGAATTTTATGATAAGGCTATCACCGCAGAAATTAACAACGGTAATATAGAGCGTATAAAATTGGTTGATTTTAACGGTGCTACCGGTTATGACCAGACAGCAATGACAACCACGCAGGTTGTGGCTTTTGATAATCAATATTCACGAGTTGTTAAAAAGATAACTCCAAAATCGGGCTACACCCCCACAACGGGCGAAATCAAGCTTATGCCTTATGCGGCGGCCCTTACAGTTGATGAAGGTTCGGGCAAAAATGCACTTGCCGCTTGGTTCGATACCGATAGTGAGCTGCGTACCTACCTTAAAAATGATTCAAATAACGATATTCAGCTTATGCTCGGTGTTTATGCATCTGTCGGCGGAGGCGAATATCCGAATTACAAGACAGGTTACATAACAATACCTGCAAACAGCGGATGGCAGGAGGTAAGGCTTCGTTCATCGTCTATGACGGGTAATGATGCTGATGCTATTGAGCAGATAGGCTCACATAACGGAAATGTTTACTTCTATATCTACACCAAGGGCGATAAGTTTATTGATGAAGTAGGCGAAGCGCTTTATGTTGCCCCTGTTGAAGCTTACAACCTGTTCCTTTTAGAGGATGAAAAAACTGATTTCCATAGAGAATACACGCGCATAATGTTTAACCGCAATTACAGTTGGGGCACAAGCTCGCAGCTTGACCGCGCTTACAGCAACAACTCTGATACACCGCATTTTGCAAAAGCGGTAAGCTTTACGGCTAACTCGACCTACACAGACGGTGCGAGAAGAATGAATGTTATTTATAAAGACCCTGTTGTTATGGATGATTTCGCCGATTGGGCATTTAACCCCAATGCCGAAATGAGGTTCTGGGTAAGAAGTAAAAAGGATGTTTCCTTTAATCTTTACATTCAGCAAAACAATAAAGACCTTTCGAAGAAAATAACCTTAAAAGGCTCTGACGATTGGCAGGAAATAGTGCTTAAACGCTCTGATTTTAATAATAACTCGGCGTTTGACAGCGCACTTATTGGTGATATAGCCAACACAAAAGGCAAGGTATATATCTACGCAAACACAATAAGCGGTCAGTTTGCAGTAGGCGATAGGCTGGAGTTTGGCGATACATTCGAATTCTACAAGGGCAAGGCTTACGACAAGGGTGACGCTAACCGTGATGAAGCGTTTAATGTTAAGGATATCGTAAGGGCTAAAAAGCTGGTTGCCGAGCAAAGTGATGATATTATCAACGCGGATGTTAACAATGATAACAAACTTTCGGCTGATGATATTCTTTATATCCGTACAAAGCTTTTGACGGGTAGTTTTAAGTAAAAAAAGGTTACGGATGTGTAGATTGCATCACCTCATCCGTCACTGTGTGACACCTTCCCGGAATCCCCCTGTCTTGTCTTTCGCCAAGACATCCCCCTTTCACAAGGGGGAAAAATCGGGGAAGGCGGATAGGAGAAGGACGGCGGATTGGATGAGATTTGTTTCCCCTCATCCGTCACTTCGTGACACCTTCCCCGCCAAGGGGAAGGCTGATAGGAAATATTAAATATATTATAAAGGAGAAGATGCTATGAAAAAAGCAGTTGCATTACTGCTTGCCGTTTTAGTTGTTGCGGTACAGCTTGTATTTGTTATTCCGGCACTCGCCGGCGAAACACAGCTGATTGCAACCTATACTAAAATGTCTTGGAATGCCTCGAACAAGGGCTACAAGGTTGAAAACACAATGGTATCGGATAATGAAAACTTTACCGGTGCGTTAAAGTTTACGGTTACCGATAAAGACACCTTTAACGGAGCGGCAAAAGACCCGACCTTTTACCAAGAAGAGCAATCAGAAAAAGACATAAACGAATGGAATACAAATTCCGATGCAGAGCTTCGTTTTTGGATTAAATCTCCCGAAACATTCACAGCAAGCATCCGTCTTGTTCATAATGATGGCTATAAGCGCATAAATTACACCATTTCGGTTGATAAAAGCGATAAATGGCAGGAAATAAGAATCAAGCGTTCGGATTTTGATAACAGCAACGATTTTAATACCCGTGTTGCAAACGGCACAGGCAGAGTTGCTTTCCAGATGATGATGCCGCAAAATGTTATTGATGTAGGCGATGAGCTGTTTTTAGGACCGATTGAGTTTTACAACGGTAAAATCGAGGAGGCTGTAGACCCCGATGGCGGCACTATAGACCTTTCTCCGAAGCCGGGCAATAAAATAGCTACATATACTCTTAAATCATGGAATGCTGCCAATAAGGGATATTCACTTGTTGAAAGCACCGTTACCGATAACGAAAACTTTGCAAATGTATTGAAGTTTGCGGTTACTGATGTTGATACCTTTAACGGAGCGGCAAAAGACCCGACATTCTATCAGGAGGCTCTTTCCGATAAAGATATTCAAAAATGGAACACCACTCCTTATGCCGAGCTTCGTTTTTGGGTAAAGACACCTAAAGCCTTTAATGCAAGTCTACGTCTTGTTCATAATGATGGTTACAAGCGTATAAATTATTCACTTTCTGTTCCCGCAAGCGATACCTGGCAGGAAATAAGAATTAAGAGAAGCGATTTTGACTCCAATGCCGATTTTAATACCCGTGTTGAGGGCGGAAACGGCAAGGTTGCTTTCCAGATTATGATGCCGAGTAATGTTTTGGCTGTTGGCGAGGAAATGCTTTTAGGCCCTGTTGAGTTCTATGACGGCTATATCACAACCGAAATTGACCCCGATGGCGGAACGATAGTTGTTGTTCCTACCGAGGGTGAAAAGATTTCGCAGTATGATTCGGTTTCTTGGAATGCCGCTAATAAGGGCTACTCGGTATCCGAGGTTGCAGTATCCGATAATAAAAACTTCAAAAACGGTGTTGAATTTAAAATAACCGATATGGATGTTTACAACAGTGCGGCAAAGGACCCAACCTTCTTCCACGAAAATGTTGTTGACGCTCCTATTACCGAATGGAACACCGACCCCAATGCCGAGCTTCGTTTCTGGGTAAAGACGCCTAAAGCCTTTACCGCCAAAATGCGTATTGCCCATAACACAGGATATAAGCGAATTGTTTATGATGTAGAAATTCCTGCAAGCGATATTTGGCAGGAGATAAGAATTAAGAGAAGCGATTTTGATGCTAACTCTGAATTTGATGCACTTATAAGCTCGGGCGCAGGCGCTTCAACGATTCAGTTTTTGATGCCCAAGGATGTTATTGCACTTGATGAAAGCATTATAATAAGTCCGATTGAATTTTTCGATGGCTATATCCCCGGTGAGGTTGACCCCTCGGGCGGTACTGTTATCATTCCCGATATTGCGGGCGAAAAGATAAACACCATTCCTGCCGCCGTTATTAAGCAGGTTTCGGGAACAAACGCACAGATCGTTTCGGTTTACGATAATCCTTTCGTTTCGCAGGCAGTTAAGTTCACCGTTACCGATGAAGAAGCCTTTTACAAGACCAATACACAGCTCACCTCTAACTCGCTTGCAAAACCGGGCGATATTAAGGGCTGGTACGATTACCAAAAGGCAGAAATACGCTTCTGGGTAAAGGTTCCCCACGCAATGAAGTTTAAAATTCAGCTTGTGGAAAGCTATGGCGGCACCTGGCCTTATATCCAGACCGAAATTGAAATTCCTGCAAGCAACGATTGGCAGAAGATAGTTATTCCGCGTTCTGCGTTTACTACAAACTCTCTCTTTACTGCTGAACATACCCAGTATATGAGAATTTTGGTATCTAATAAGAACAACCGCGATGAATACCTTAAATTCTGCGATAGCATCTATATCAGTCAGGTTGAAGTTTATAACGGTATCATTCAGCCGTCTGCCGATATTATAGATAACGGCAAGGCAGGCAATATGTTCCATAAGGTTGATTTAGTTCCGTATAATAATGAGGGACTTAAAATCTCAAAGGTTGATGTTGATGACAACAAGAACTTCAATAAGGGCGTTACCGTTGAGGTTGCAAACGCAAGAAGCTTTGCGGGGACTGAGGGCTCTTACCTTATTCATAACAGCACAAACTTTGATATTTCAAAATGGTATAACAATCCCAATGCCGAAATCCGTTTCTGGATAAGAACCGATAAGGATGTGACCCTTAAATTCGGACTTCAAAATCCCGGCTCGGATAAACCGTCAAGCTACCGCGCAATCTGGGCACAGTTAAGTGTTAAGGGCAGCGATAAATGGCAGGAGATAAGGCTTTCGAGAAAGCACTTCGGCGATACCGCAAACTTTGACCCGACCATTATTAAGTATATCAAGCTTACAGGCTCGGGCGATGACAAGATAACAACAAACGAAGTGTTCTATGTAAGCGGAATAGAGTTTTATGACGGTTATATTGCTTCGGCTGTTGACCCGACAGGCGGTACTAAAAAAGACCATACCGATAATGCAATTACTGCAACATTCTCAACATTCAGCCCCAAGATTCAGGGCGAAAATGTTACTGCCGAGTACATAAATGTTGATACCAACAAGTATTTCACAAAGGCAGCAAGCTTTGCCGCTACTGCAAATGCAAGCTTTAGCGCAACACTTAAAACCTATTATGATACAATAAATGTTTTAAGAGCAAAGAGCGGTACTTTGAGACTTTGGGTTAAATCGGCTAAAGCGCAAAGCTTTAATGTGGTTCTTACCGACATAGCAGGTAAAACCGTTGTGTTACCTGTAAAATCAAATGCGGCTGCCGATTGGCAGGAGCTTCGCGTAAGCCTTGCGAACGTAAACAGCGCAGACTTTGATTTTACAAAGCTGTTCTCTGTGGGTATTAGCGCCACTGTAAATGCAGGCGATATATTCCAGGTAGGTAAAATGGAGCTTTGGCAGAAGAAGCTTGAAACAGCTGTTGAAGAAAACGGCGGAACACTTGCTCCTCCTCCCATACTTCCTCCTGTTTGGGCAGACCTGCCCGACCTTGGCAAGACCGAGGAAAACGAGCTTTTAATTAAAACAGGCAACGATTTCTGGATGAACGACTGGAATGCAAGTCGCGCCCGTTCAATAACGGCAGTAAATGTGGGCGTTGATAAAAAAGACCCCAAATACAGTTGGTTTGCAAAGTATAAGCAGATAAAGGTTGCGGATGAGGATGTTTATTACGCAAGCAAGGTATCTGCGATACAAGGCCCGTCAACTGCCTGCTTCTACTGGATGAAGATAACCGATATTTCGGGTTATTTAAAATCGGGAACTCTTCGTTTCTGGATAAATGTTCCGAAGGATATGAGCGTAAGGCTTTACCTTACTTCATACGACCCTGATAAGAAATATACAAGGTCTTATGTTGATGTAGCGGTTAAGAAAACCGATGCAAATGACGGCTTCCAGGAAATCCGGATACCGCTTAAAGCCTTTTATGATGAGGCAATTAAGAACAATATTAAATGGAATCCGTATTACATCAGATTTATTGAGCTTGGCCCTGTTGGCAACGCAAGCAAGAGCAACTTCCTTGCCGAGGGCGAAGTGCTTAACGTAAGCCAGTTTGAAATTTGGAAGGGCGAAGCGCTCGAACCTGAGCCTTATGACCCAACAAGATTTTTCTATAGCCTTCGCGGTGAAATATATGTTAAGGATATAAACGATGTTCTTGCAAAGACCGCACTTGTAAATGCATACAAAAATACAATAGAGGAAAGCGTTTACAAGAAGATTGCGGAAAAATATTACGGCAAAGCAGAGCTTAAAGAGCTGTATACCGTAAATTTGGTATCCGCAGGCGATTACGATTATAAGATTGTAACTGCTTATGACGAGGTTTGGCTGTATATCCCCGTAAGCGAGGGTCTTGAAACAGACGGACTTAAGGTTGTTGTTTATAACAACACGGGTATTTACGACTGTGAATACGAAATTGTTGACGGACACTTTGTTATTACCACCGATCAGTTTGGTGAGGTTATGCTGCTTTCGGGCGGTAAACGAAACGATACCGTATTTGACTCTCAAAAGGACCTTGAAGAGATATTTAAGCTTGTAACAAGCAAAAATACAGTTGCCGTTAAGAGCGAAAGCTCGATGTCGGTAATGACGGTGCTTTTGATTGTAGGCGGAATTATAGTTGCTGTACTTGCCGTGCTTGCGGCAGTTATACTCTTCCTTAAAAAGAAGAAAAAGGCATAAGAAAGGAAAGATGAAAAATGAGTAAAAAAATTATTTCTCTTATTTTGTGTTTGGTATTAACTCTCGGTCTTGCTGCTTGCGGCGGTTCGGATGATAAGGATACCGGCAAAAAGACCGAAAACAAACCCGGTTCTTCCGCAAGCACAGAGGTTCGTGACCTCGGCGGCAGAACAATCCGCTTTTTGGCAAACTGGGGCGAGCCTGTAAAGGGCAACTCCGACCGTGAAAATGTTTATTGGGCAAAGAAAACAGAGGTTCAGGATAAATACAATGTTAAGTATGAGCATATTTATCTTTCTGACGCAACTGTCTGGAATACCTTTATAAACTCCATTCTTTCGGGCGACCCGATGGCTGATATCGTAAGCTATAAGTACAATCCTTTCCAGGCAATGCGTCAGGGACTTTTCTATGACCTTTCTTCCTTAAAGGAATTTGATTTTTCAGAGGATAAGTGGTTCAAGGCTGTAAATGAAATGGGTAAGGTTGGCGATAAGCAGTATTTGATGTTCAGTAACAAGTTTGTTGCCCTCAACCTCATTTTCTACAATAAGGATACCTTTGATCAGTACAAATTAGAAGACCTTTACACCTTGCAGAAGGAAGGCAAGCTCACCGTTGATAAGCTTGTTTCAATAGCAACCGAGCTTTCCAAGGCAACAGGCGAGCCCTCTATGAGAGCCGACCTTAACACTTCCCGTGCTCACGAGCTGTTTGCACGTTCCGCAGGTGCCGCAACAGTAGGCCGCAAGCCGGGAACACTCGAGTTTACTGCAACACTTAACACCGAAAACTATGTAAATTCCTTTGTAAAAGCACAGAACCTTATTAAGGACGGCGTTTTGAGTGACGGTCTTGATTCCTCAAGCTGGACTTACTCCCGTGAGCTTTTCGCATCGGGCAAATTGCCGATTCTTCTCGACAGCGAAAACATTGTTTATGCATTTGAAAATTCCGACTTCAATGTTGGTATGTGCGTAATGCCCGCAGCAGACGGCTCTATGCTTACAACTGCTAACCAGATCGCTTGGTGTGCAATTCCTTACAACGTAAAGAATGCAAACGATGTAGCTCTTATCTGGAACCAGATGACCGATGTTACCTTTGACGTTGACTATAAGCTTCGCTTCCAGGATGTTGTAACCGAGGAAGCTATGGAGCTTATTGAAACCCTTTCTAAAATTCAGACCACCGAAAATATCGGTATAGATTACGGCTTTACCGTAAGCGTTGCTGATGACGGTGTTATGAACCAGATGATTACAGGCGCTCTTTCTCCCGCACAGGCAATTCAACAGGTAGAACCGTTGTATACGGCTGCTATACAGTCTTATGTTGACTGATTTTAAGGAGGATAAAAGATGAAAAAGAAACTTCTTACTATTGTTTCTTTGGTGCTTGCTGTCTCCCTTTTGATAATTATTGGCGTTGTTGCCGAGGATGCTGTAAAACCGAAGGTTTTTGAGCTTCGCGTTGTTGAAGATCATCCGGGACTTCCCGGCTATGACCTTAAGCTTGATTTTGTTGCCCTTTACGGAACAGAGGGTGATATGGACCGTATAAATCAAAGCGATTTCATTTTGAGCTGTGATGTTAAAGAGGTAGAAATAGGTGAGGGCTACATTGTTATTCCCGCATCCTTTAAGGATACTACCGATTTGCAGGGCTTCAAGGTTTACGGAAGACACAAGGATGACCCCGAAACAGTAGGCTACTATCCGATAGCGCTTAAAAAGTGGGATTTGGTAGTTGAGGATAAGTTTGACGGCGATGCCGTTGATACCGAAAAATGGACAGTTGCTGCAAGCGGTGACAGACAGGATGTAGGAAACGGTGCAATATGGGAAATTGATGACTCAACCGTAACCGTTGAGGACGGAAAAATGGTAATGCGCGTTTTGAGAAATGACGGTACCGCAGATACCGATGCAACATTTTTAGCACCGAGTGTCAGCAGTAAGTTCACCCAAAACGAAGGCTTGTTTATGACTACAATGAAGCTCCCCACACAAGGCGGCTGTAATACAGCTTTCTGGGCAGTTCCCACAACAGGCGGTTGGGGACAGGAGTTCTTCGTAAGAGGCAGAAGCGGTAAAAACGAGGG
Source organism: Acutalibacteraceae bacterium (assembly GCA_045534855.1). Lineage (GTDB taxonomy): Bacteria > Bacillota > Clostridia > Oscillospirales > Acutalibacteraceae > UBA737. The sequence continues at coordinate 3,261 of JAZSKL010000137.1, read as the reverse complement.
TTATCTTGACGGTGAGTTTGATATCGTTGAGTATTCACCCAACTGGAAGAATAAGGAGGGCGTTCCTTACTTTGAGTGTACCGACCACTGGTGGAACGAGCTTACCCTGGAGCGCAGAGAACCCGGTTCAAACGTTAAATATCCTTACGCTAATTTGCAGGATGAATTTGTAAACTTTGCGCTTGCTTGGACACCTACCGCACTTTATTACTACTGTGACGGTGACCTTGTAAAGAGTGTAAAGAACATTGAAAACACCGGCGAGCCGATTCGTATTCGCTATACCGTTCAGGAAGGCTCTTATAAGAATGCAAACCCCAAAAAATGGGCAGGCGCTTTCTATGATGAGGATATTCCCTATATGGTAGCTTACGTTGACGATTTCGCTATGTACAAATAATAATATTTTCGGTAAGGCTGTCTCGTTAAAGATAATTTGCCCAAACTCCGCCTCCTTCTGATGAGGGAGGTGGCAAGACGGAGATTTGACGGAGGGAGAGAAATCGTAAAAACTGCTGTTATGTAGTTTTTCTCTCTCCTTCGGTCTCGTTCCACTCTACAGCTTCCTCGGAAGTCGGAAGCCTTGTGAGTAACGATTACGTTTTATGTATGCATTTTATCCTTATCGAGACAGTCACAAAGGATTGCTTTTTTGCTGAAAATGCTGTGCTTTAACGGCAGTTACAGCAAGAAATCAAGAATTTTTTTAAAATTTTCTTTTAAACCTTTTTAGAAAGGAAGTAAGGCACGTGAAAAAGCTTACGCTGAAACAAAAATCAAATTTAAAGGGGTATATATTCATTTCTCCCTTTATAATCGGCTTTTTGTTCTTCTTTGTATATCCGCTTATACAGTCTTTTGTATGGAGCTTCAGCGATATAGATGTAAAAGGCTCTCTTTCTTCCGAGCTTTCAGGCTTCACCAATTATGTTTACGCACTCCGTAAGGATACCGAGTTCTTTAAGCTTGTTTATACTTCGGTTGGTGAGCTTCTTATAAAATTACCGCTTATTTTAATATTCAGCTTTATTATGGCTAACTTTTTAAAGCCTAAATTCGCGGGAAGAAACGTAATCCGCCTTATCTTCTTTTTACCGGTTGTGCTTTCGAGCGGTATTGTAATCTCGATGGAAGAAAACAGCCTTATGCAGGACCTTACGGGCCTTGTTACCGTTTCATCCTTGCAGGAATTTTTAATGGATATGAACTTCCCCGTATTTTTGGCAGAATATATCGCAGATGCTGTTGATCAGGTTGCGGTAATTGTTAACAGCTCGGGTATTCAGATACTTATTTTCCTTGCGGCTTTGCAGTCTATCTCACCGAGCATTTACGAGGCTTCCTCGATTGAGGGTGCAACCGCGTGGGAAAGCTTCTGGAAGATTACCTTCCCGATGGTTTTACCGCAGATAATAGTTTGTATGGTATATACTGTTGTAAACAACTTTATAAATGCAAACAGTACGGTTATTTCCTACGTTTACAGAATGGCGTTTGATAAGCTCCGATTTGATGTTGCGGCGGCTATGTCGGTAATTTATACGTTGGTTATAGTTATTATGTTAGCCTTGTTTGTAGGCAGTACAACGCTTGCTTCTAAAAAGTACGGTCAGTAACTAAAGCGTTTAATCCTTAAAAGGAGAATGATTATGCAACAAAAAATAATAAAGTGGGCAATAAGCACAGTCAGAATGTTATTGCTGTTATGTATATGCTTTGTAATTTTGTATCCGCTCATTTCAAAGATTTCTATATCCTTTATGAGCGTTTCTGACCTTTATGATGCAGGTGTTGTTTACATACCAAAGAGCTTTACGCTCAATAACTACCGTTACGCATTTGAAAAGACCGATTATTTCGTATCGCTCTTTAAAACGGTTGGTTTTATCTTCATTTCCTCTGTTTTGCAGGTGATTTCATCCTTACTTGCAGGCTACGGCTTTGCAAGGTTTGATTTTAAAGGTAAAAACTTCTGGTTTGCCTGCGCTATACTTACCCTTATAATCCCCGGACAAAACATAATGGCGCCCCTTTATTTCTACTTTAAGAACTTTAACTTCCTTGGACTTTTGGGCGCAAACGGCTTTAATCTTCTTAATACCTCTTGGCCGATATTCTTGATGTCGGCAACCTGTATGGGTCTTAACAACTGTATTTATATTTATATGTTCCGCCAGTATTTTAAGGGCTTCCCCAAGGAGCTTGAGGAATCGGGCGAGATAGACGGTGCTAACAGCTTTATAATTTTTACAAGAATTATTCTCCCTTGCGCCGTTTCAATGATTGTTACAGCATTCCTTTTCAGCTTTGTATGGCAATGGACCGATACATTCTATATAAACGTATTTATGCCGGGTAACGATTTCCTCTCGGTATCTTTGAAGGGTCTGCCTAATGTTATAGGCAATGCCGACCGTTATTATCAGGCAATAATGAGTAATACCTCGGTAATATTGCTTGTTTTGCCGATACTTATTATTTTCCTTTTTGCACAGCGTTTCTTTGTTGAGAGTATTGAACGTGCAGGTCTTGTAGGATGATGCTTTTTGCGGAGGTAAAAATGAAAAGATTTATTGCTTTTTTAATGTGTCTTTCGGTTTGCATTGGCCTATTTACCGTAGCGGCTGCCGAGGATGTAAAGGAAGAAAACAAACAGAATGAAGTATCCGCAGTATTTTCCGAAACCGCTGTTTTAAGCGCGGTTGAGGGAACTGATGCTTCGGGCGTAAGACTTAAAGAGGGAGATACCCTTTCATTTGCCGTAAGTCCCGAAGTGAGCGGAAAATATGCCGTTTTGGTAGAGTATTTTGTTAATGAAATTCACGGCAATTATATTGAGTGTACTCTCGGTAAAAAGGGCGAGAAACCGTCACTTTACCGCTTGGGCGTAAGCTATTCCTTGGGTGAAATCAAGGAGGATGATGCCCATAACGAGCTTACTCCCGATTGGACTATGGATAAAAAATGGTATAGCGGTTATCTGCTTTCAAGCAGTGCCTTTACCGTTTCGCCGGTTGAAATTTCGGTTGATGCCGTAATGCAGGAATTTGAGCTTACCGTTACCAACGGCGATATTTCAGTTTCTTCTGTAAAGCTTGTTGAAAGAAAAAAACCGATTTCCTATTCGGAATACCTAAAGGCAAACAAAAATAATACCGCCGAGGGAAAATGCAAGGTTGTTTCTGTTTAGGTGGAGGATGTTATGTTGGTTATAAGCAAGGTTGTATTGCCGTTTTGCGATAGCTCAAAGTCGGATCGTAG
>JAZSKL010000207.1:0-3733 GCA_045534855.1 Acutalibacteraceae bacterium | reverse complement strand
TATAAGCTTAACAGCGCGGATAGCATCATCATTACCGGGGATAACAGCATCAATCTCATCAGGATCGCAGTTGGTATCAACGATAGCAATGATCGGAATACCGAGCTTCTTAGCTTCGCTTACTGCGATACGCTCCTTGCGGGGGTCAACGATGAAGAGAGCGCCGGGGATCTTCTTCATATCCTGAATACCGCCCATGAACTTCTCAAGCTTCTCTATTTCAAGATTGAGCTTAATAACCTCTTTCTTGGGGAGAAGATCGAAAGTACCGTCATCACGCATAGTGCGGAGCTGGTTAAGACGATCAATACGGGTACGAATTGTTGTAAAGTTTGTGAGCATCCCGCCGAGCCAACGAGCGTTAACATAAGGCATGCTGCAACGCTCAGCCTCTTCCTTAACGGAATCCTGAGCCTGTTTCTTGGTACCTACAAAAAGGATATCGCCGCCTTCAGCTGCGATGTCGCGAGCGAAAAGATAAGCTTCGTTAAGCTTCTTTACGGTCTTCTGAAGGTCGATAATGTAAATACCGTTTCTTTCTGTGAAAATGTACTGAGACATTTTCGGGTTCCAACGTCTTGTCTGATGTCCGAAATGAACACCGGCTTCAAGAAGCTGTTTCATAGATACTACTGCCATTTGTTTTTCCTCCTGAGGTTTTTCCTCCATCCCGTGATATTAAGGGGATCGCCGACAGTGGCTGACACCTGCCCATTTTTGCACGGAATGTGTGTAATAATATTACCACTGCGAACACAAAAGCCCACAATAGCTGATAAATTATAGCACAAACATATTTAAAATGCAAGAGTTTTTTAAAATTTTTCCAATTGAAATTCAATAATAATAAAAGATGTGACAATAAATTGCCGTTTTTGCAATTATGCCACATCTTTATAACTATACCTTTAATATTACAAACGACTGCGGACTAACCTTTATCTCGTTTGCGCTCACATTACCGAAATATGCTTTTGCATTTTTATAAACGCTCGGCATCGAGTAGGTTTTCTCTTCATTTGAAGCATTAACAGCAACAAGCAATCGGTCGCTTTCGCAAAAACGCTCAAAAACAATAAAACTTCCGTCAAGCACATACGAGCAATATCCGCCCGATTTAAGGCATTCCGAGCCTCGGCGGATTTCACCGAGTTGTTTATAAAATTCTATTATTCTTTTATCCTCCTGCCCCCATGGGTAAGAAGCGCGGCAGAACGGATCGCCATATCCCTGAACACCTGCTTCATCACCATAAAATACAGAAGGTACACCGGGCAAGGTATACTGCAAAACCGCCGCCAAAAGCAGTTTTTCAACCGCACTTTCGTATTCTTCCTTTGAAAGCACCTGCTTTGATTGCCATTCGCGGTCCTTACCATCGGGATAGCCATTTTGAAGTACCGTTAAAGCACGTACCGTATCGTGCGTTCCGATATGATTCATCAAAACCGAAACGGAGCAAAGCGGATAATTTTCCATAACTGAGCATATACACTCGTTAAGATTTTCAGCGTTTCCTCCACGCGCAAAATTGATAATTTCACCCGCAAACGGGTAATTCATTACCGAATCAAGTTGCGAGCCCAAAAGGAATTTACGGCGTTCTCCATAGCTAATCTTATTGGAAGCATCCTCCCATACCTCACCCAAAAGGTAAAATTCCTTGTTTTCTTCCTTTATTGCAAGTCGGATTTTTTCTAAAAAGCTATCGGGCAACTCATCGGCAACATCAAGTCTCCAACCGCTTACGCCGCACCGAAGCCACTTTCGCAAAACACCGTTTTTGCCTGTAATAAACTCACAAAAGCTTTCATTTTCCTCTTGGGTTTCGGGCAATGTGAGTATTCCCCACCAAGCTTCGTAATCATCCGGATAATCTTTAAATTTAAACCACTCATAATAAGGTGAGCTTTTATCGTTTGCGGCGCCCACACTGTCATAACGGTTGCAACGGTTAAAATATACACTGTCATCACCCGTATGTGAGAAAACACCATCCAAAATAATGCGAATACCGTATTCTTTTGCCTTAAAACAAAGAGTTTTTAAATCCTCCTCATTTCCGAGAAGCGGGTCTATCTTCATATAATCGGCGGTATTATAGCGGTGATTTGAATGGGCTTCAAATATGGGATTCAAATATATACAATTAACGCCTAAAGACGCAATATACGGCAGTTTTTCGGTTATACCGTTAAGGTCACCGCCGTAATAATCATTACCGAGAACGCATTTTTCACCCTTTATTTGGCGGTATTCGGGCTGACGCGACCAATTACTGCAAAGAAACCGGTCATCGGGTACTTTGTATTTTTCCTTGCCCGAATTATAAAAACGGTCGGGAAAAATCTGGTAAATAATGCCGCCTTTAAGCCATTCGGGTGTTGAATAATCAGCGGAATACACCGTTTGTTGCCAGCAACTGTCTACCTCATTGGAGATTTTACCTATACAATGCTCACCGCGAGTTACAAAAAACTCGCCTTTATCGGATTTGAAGCTAAAATAGTACCAATAAAGACCTGTATCAAGTGTTATTTCGCATTGATAAACATTATACTCTTCAAAATTTTCTTTAAGTGTAAGCTTTACGCTTTGGGCTTTTTCAAGATCGTCTCTTCGACAATGCAAAAAAGCATCCTGACAATTTTCGTCACGATGCAGCAACAGCCGCAGTTGCAGGGTTTCCCCTGCGGCTGCGGCTCCTATTTTATTGCGGTATAAAATATCTCTTGAATTAAAAGGATAATACTGCATAAACATTACTCTACCGGTTTTAATTTCCAAATATTCTTTGCATAATCATCAATAGAACGGTCGGATGAGAATATACCCGATTTTGCTGTATTTATAAGCGACATACGGTTCCATACATCACGGTTATTATAAAGCTCGGTAGCTGTACGCTGTGCCTTACAATAATCGGCATAATCAGCCAATGCCATATAACGGTCAACATTTTTAAGGGTATTATAAATACTGTCAAAGCTCTTTCCGCCGATACCCCTGCCTATAAAGTCAATCGCATTGCGAAGCTCTTCATTATTATTATAATAGGAAATAGGCGAATAACCTGTTTTCTGAAGCTTGAGAACCTCGGGTGTACGCATACCGAAGATGATTATATTATCATCACCCACAGCACTGTGGATTTCAACGTTAGCGCCATCTTCAGTACCTAAAGTAACAGCACCGTTCATCATCAGCTTCATATTACCTGTACCGCTCGCCTCGGTAGAACCAAGAGAAATCTGCTCCGAAATATCTGCGGCAGGAATCATAAGCTCTGCCAAAGATACGCGGTAATCCTCAAGGAAGAGTACACGCAATTTATCGTTTACGGTACGGTCGTTATTTATAACGGTTGAAAGATGATGAATCATCTGAATTATCTCTTTAGCAAACAGATAACCCGGAGCCGCTTTTGCACCAAAAATATAGGTTTTTGGTGTAAACGGAGCATTGGGATTGTTCTTCAAATAGAGATACTCAGTAATAATATTAAGCACATTGAGATGCTGACGCTTATACTCGTGCAAACGCTTAACCTGCATATCAACTACGGAATTCGGGTCAATATCAATGCCCATATTTTGTTTTACGTAGTTTGCAAGGCGCACTTTATTGCTGTATTTGATTTCCGCAAGACGATTAAGAACAGTTTTATCATCGGCAAAAGCCATCAGTTTTTCAAGTTGTGATGCGTCCTTTATAAAGCCGTCACCGATAAGCT
>JAZSKL010000247.1:0-1643 GCA_045534855.1 Acutalibacteraceae bacterium | reverse complement strand
TTTATAAAGGTGATAAAAAATGCAGTATGAATATCATAAATATGAGGATAAAGCCTTTAAAATAATTTTTCATCTGGATAAGCGGGCGAAGGATCAATTTTTTTGGGCGCATTGGCACAGAGGAATTGAAATACTGCTTGTGCTTAAAGGTGAATTATGCCTTAACAGTGATGGTGTTGAAAGCTTGTATAAGCAGGATGAAATAGCAATCATAAGAAGTAACAGCATACATTCCATTAAGGCGGTAAGCGATTGTATGTATTATTGCCTTATAATTGATCCTGTATTTTGTGAAAATATAAGCGATATTCCTGCACGTTCTTGTGATATTTCCGTAAGTTCTCTTTACCGCAATATTGCCGAAGAACTTGAACAAAAGAAACTCAATTATCGTGTTGCGGTGATAGGGTATATCAAGGCTATGATGGCGAAACTTTCACGTGTTGCAGGGGCCGATTCAAAGCCTGAGCGCCGCAATCCTAAAAAAATAGAGCTTGTTCGTGCCGCAACGCAGTATATTTATGAAAATTACCATAAGGATATTTCTCTTGAAGAAATAGCCGAAAGCCTTAATGTAAGTAAATATTATCTGAGTCATATTTTTAAGGAGGCCACGGGAAAGACCGTATTAAATCACCTTAACTATGTACGCTGTACCAATGCCAATACAATGCTTTCTTCCGGTAAATACAGCGTTTCTCAAAGTGCCTTTGCGAGCGGCTTTTCAAATCTTTCATATTTTTCAAAAACCTATAAATCGGTAATAGGAAATTCCCCTAAAAATGATATCAAACAGTAAAAAATCCCATTGCAGTTCAAAACTGCAATGGGATTTTTGATATATAACTTACTGAATAAACTTCTCGTGAACAGCCTGAACAGCCTTGTCAGCGTATTTGCCGTCAATAAGAACAGAAATCTTGATTTCGCTTGTAGAAATCATTTGGATGTTAATGCCTGCATCGGAAAGAGCTTCAAACATTTTGGAAGCAATGCCGGGGTGGCTTTCCATACCTGCGCCTACAATAGAAATTTTTGCACAGCTGTTATCAGCAATAAGATCCTTGTATTCAAGGGATTCAGACAAAGTTTCAATTGCGGCAAGGGCGTCTTTGCCTTGATCAAGCGGAACCGTAAAGGTGATGTCCTTTGTACCGTCACGACCGATCGACTGAAGAATAATATCAACATTAACCTTAAACTGTGCAAGTTTATTGAAAAGCTTAAATGCTACTCCGGGAGTATCCTTTAAACCAACAACCGAAATACGGGTTACGTTTGTATCCTTAGCAACGCCTTTAATAAGTGTTTTTTCCATTTTTACTATCTCCTTTACAATTGTTCCGGGTTTGCGCTCAAGACTTGAAAGTACCTCAAGCTCAACATTATATTTTTTAGCCATTTCAACAGAACGGTTATTTAAAACCTGTGCGCCAAGTGTAGCAAGCTCAAGCATTTCATCATAGGTGATCTGATCAAGCTTTTGTGTGTTTGTTACCTTTCTCGGGTCAGCGGTGTAAACACCGTCAACATCGGTATAAATCTGGCAACGGTCAGCCTTCATCGATGCGGCGATTGCAACTGCACTTGTATCAGAGCCGCCTCTGCCAAGCGTGGTAAGGTCATCATACTTGTTAATACCC
>JAZSKL010000006.1:0-2887 GCA_045534855.1 Acutalibacteraceae bacterium | reverse complement strand
CATAAATTTTTCTGTGCTCCTTAACCGATTCAACAGCTCGGCTGCGGTTTTCTACTGAAGCCCTGCGGTATTTTTGAATTTTTTTGTGTAAAGGAATAAGCGTGTCACAAAATACGGTACTTCCCGAAAGCGAATAAACGGTATTGTGGAAACGGTTATCCATTTTTTTAATCTGTTCGGCATCACGCTTTTCCAGATAAAACTCTTGAAGCTCAAGCGCCTCTTTAAGCTCTGAAAGCTGTTCCTCGGTACGGTTTTGTGCGGCTTTTGCCGAAGCTAAACACTCAAGTGCTGTACGTATCTCGTAAATATCCTTTAAATCCTTATCCGTAATACCTATTACAATACAGCCCTTGCCGCTTTCAGCAATGATATGCTCCTGCTCAAGACGGCGAAGCGCCTCTCTTATAGGAGTGCGGCTTACACCTAATTCCTGACTTAATTTTGTTTCGGTAAGGATATCTCCGCGCTGGTAGTTACCGCTTAAAATATCCTTTTCCAGATGTTCAAACACCTGGTCTGCAAGCGATACGGTTTTATGTTCTATCATATCGTTTCACCTCAAAGCCTTTTAAGCTTTCCGTCAGAAAGCTCTTCGATTTTTTCTTCAAGCTCGGCGTTGGAAAGTGTTGTCTGACGTCCGTCCTCGTACTCGCGGTCTATCCATTCTTTAACTGATACAACGAGCGGGGATTTCTTGTCAACTGCTTCCTCGCCTGTAAGAGAATAGTTTTGATTGATCCAGTATGCAATACCTGCAAGTCCCGAAGCTTTACCAAGCATTACCGAAACGGGGCGGTTGAGTATCTTTTCGGTATTGAATATATTGTAAATTTCCTCGTCCTTTAAAAGACCGTCTGCATGAATACCGGCTCTTGTAACATTGAAGTTTCTGCCTACAAAGGGTGTCATAGGCGGAATTTCATAACCAATTTCGTGCTTGAAATATTCAGCAATTTCGGTTATAACGGTTGGATCCATACCGTCAAACGAGCCGCGAAGCGAAGCGTATTCCATTACCATAGCTTCAAGCGGAACGTTGCCTGTACGCTCGCCGATGCCGAGCAATGAGCAGTTTACTGCCGAAGCACCGTAAAGCCAAGCGGTAGAAGCGTTGGCAACAGCCTTATAAAAGTCATTATGACCGTGCCACTCAAGCATTTCACTTGGAACATCGGAATAATGCTGTAAGCCGTAAATAATTCCGGGAACACTTCTCGGGAGGGCAACCTCGGTATAAGGAACACCGTAACCCATAGTATCGCAAGCGCGGATACGAACGGGAATTTTAGCCTCCTGCGAAAGCTTCATAAGCTCATTAACAAAGGGAACAACAAAACCGTAGAAGTCAGCTCTTGTTATATCCTCAAGGTGGCAACGCGGCATAACGCCTGCATCAAAAGCCTCTTTAACAGCACCGAGATATGTATCAAGTGCCTGCTTACGGGTCATTTTAAGCTTTTTGAAAATATGGTAGTCACTACACGAAACCAATATACCTGTTTCTCTTATTCCAAGGTCACGAACCAGCTTAAAATCTTCTTTGCTTGCTCTTATCCATGTTGTGATTTCAGGGAATTTAAGACCTAATTCCTGACATTTAGCAATTGCCTCACGGTCTTTTTTGCTGTAAACAAAGAATTCCGTCTGGCGGATAATTCCGTAAGGACCGCCAAGCTTTGACATATACTTATAAAGCTGAACGATTTGTTCAACGCTGTACGGCTCAACCGACTGCTGACCGTCACGCAAGGAAGTATCGGTAATCCAGATATCCTTTGGCATTCCGAGAGGAACACGGCGGCGGTTAAAAGCAACACGCGGAACATCAGAATAACTGTAAAAATCACGGTAAAGATTTGGTTCCTTTACATCCTGCAAATCATACTTGTAGGTATCCTGTTCAAGCAGATTTGTTTTATTTGAAAGTTCTAGCATAAACCTCACTCCTTGTATTATTGTATACAATTATACCGCAATAAATGTTTTTTGTCAATAGCTTGAACAGTATTTTTGTGATTTTGAGGGAATTGACAAAACAGGAGTATCGTTGTAAAATAAATATAGCAAATTTATTGCTTTTGGGGGTAAATTATATGTGGAATTCAAAAAAATCGGTTAAGCTTTCAATAATATTAACCGATATTTTTATACTTTTACTTATATTAGGCGCAGTTTGTCTTCCGTGGATGGTAAGATGGTATGTTGAGTTTAAGCACCGCGAAGCATCGCTTCCTACAACAATAATGCTTACTTGTTATCCTTGTGCGCCGTTTGCGGGTGCTGTTTTAATAACCTTGCGTAAAATACTTAAAACCGTTCAGAACGGAACTGTTTTCAGTCTCAAAAATTGTGAGCGGTTTAAAAGAATGTCAATATGCTGTTACATAGTTGCCGTTGTGATGCTTGTTGCCGGAAGCTTTTATCTTCCGTTTTATGTTTCGGCTATATGTACTGCGTTTATTGGTCTTATATTCAGGATAATAAAAAACATCATCGAGGCTAATATAGAAAAAAGCGAAACCGTAAATGAATAAGCTTTAAAAGGTCGGGCAAAACTATCTTATATATTATAATATAAGGAGTTTTGTTTATGGTTGAGCAGGATACAATTAAGCTTTTGAGGGAATGCGATGCAGGTATAAAAATGGGAATTTCCTCCATTGATGATGTACTTGAATATACAAGCGATGAGCAGTTTAAAAATATTCTTTCGGAATGTAAGGATAAGCATATAAGACTGCAAGAGGAAATGCAGGGTATGCTTGACCGTTTTCATGATGACGGTAAAGAACCTAATCCGATGGCAAAGGGTATGTCGTGGCTTAAAACCAATGTTAAGCTTATAATAAATGAGTCGGATAAAACTATTGCCGAGCTTATTACA
>JAZSKL010000314.1:0-2199 GCA_045534855.1 Acutalibacteraceae bacterium | reverse complement strand
TTAAAAACGGAGATATTTGTATTGATACAGGCTTTTTGAGCGGTATTACGGAAGCGGTAATCGTTGCTTGCGGTTCGGCATACCATACGGGGCTTGTTGGTAAATATTTATTTAATGAGCTTTGCAAAATAAAATGCACCGCCGAAATTGCATCGGAGTTTCGATATGCCAATCCTATTATAGGAAGCAATACACTTGCAATATTTATAAGCCAGAGCGGAGAAACAGCCGATACTCTGGCGGCATTGAGGCTTGCAAAGCAAAGCGGTGCAAAAACTCTTTCGATAGTAAATGTGCGTTCAAGCGCAATAGCCGCAGAAAGCGATTTTGTTATATATACCAATGCAGGAAGAGAAGTTGCGGTTGCTACAACAAAGGCTTACAGTGCACAGCTTGCGGTGCTTTATGCTTTAACCCTAAAAATCGGCAAAGAGACCGCAAGCATAACAACAGGCGAATATGAAGCTTATTTAAAAGAGTTGATGCTTTTACCGCAAAAAATATCACAAGCCATAACGATGACCAAGCAAACTGCCTTTAATATTGCAAAAAAGTTCTACAAAAAGGATGATATATATTTTATAGGCAGACTGCTTGATTATGCGGTATGTGCCGAAGGGTCGCTCAAATGCAAGGAGATAAGCTATATACATTCCGAAGTCTATCCTGCAGGCGAACTTAAACACGGTACAATTTCTTTAATAGATAATGGAACGCCCGTTATAGCTGTTGCTACAGATAATTATATTTTCAAAAAAACAGTAAGCAATATACGAGAAGTAGAAGCAAGAGGAGCTAGTACGGTTATTATCACACTTGATAAAAATGCAGATGAATTTAAAAATTCCGATGTATTGTTAATTCCTGAAACCTTACCTTTGTTTTCGGTATCGCTTTCTGTAATCCCTTTACAGTTTTTTGCATATTATATAGCGTACAGCAAAGGCTGTGACATTGATAAACCTAAAAATCTTGCAAAGAGTGTAACGGTAGAATAAAGAACTTGACAATAAAAGGAAATAATGGTAAACTCGTAAACGCAAGGGGAGTAGCCTGCATAGATACTATGTTTACATTTCCGTCAATACAATTTTCCTTATGAAAATTCGGTTTGTAACTAAGTGGCGAGACTTTGTTGTAATTTTTATTGCAACAAAGGGCTCGTCTTTTTGTTTGCAAGAATGGAGGAAAATATGGATTTTTTGATGGAACTTTTGCCCGAAAGCTTTAATACAGGTGTTTTGGGAATAGCGTTTAATACGCTGCTTTTGGTGGTCGGCTTTGTCTTTCTTATTAAAGGTGCTGACTGGTTTGTAGACGGTGCTTCGGCTCTTGCTACACGCTTTGGTATACCTCAGCTTGTTATTGGTCTTACAATCGTTGCGATGGGAACTTCACTCCCCGAAGCATCGGTAAGTATTACCGCCGCTCTTGACAATAACCCCGGTATTACTATCGGAAATGTTGTTGGAAGTAATATTCTTAATATATTTATTATATTAGGTCTTTCTGCAGTAATTACTCCTTTACTTGTTGCAAAATCTACTGTTAAGTATGAAATACCTTTCGTTATAATAACATCATTTGTTTTGTTGGGGCAGGGTATTGACGGAAGTATTGCTTGGTATGACGGTCTTGTTCAGTGGGCGCTCTTTATAGTTTACCTTATTTATTTGCTCATTATGGCTAAAAAGGGTAATGCTGATGATGAAATTGCTTCTGAACCTATATCTTTGTTAAAATCCTTTGTATTTATAGTAATCGGCATTATTGCTATCATTTTGGGAAGTAACTTTGCGGTTGACGGTGCAACCTTTATCGCAACCGAGTTTGGTTTTAGTCAAAGCCTTATCGGCCTTACAATAGTTGCTCTCGGCACATCATTGCCCGAATTATTCACCTCTGTTGTAGCGGCAAGAAAGGGCAAAGCGGATATTGCAATAGGTAATATAGTTGGTAGCAACATCTTTAATATTTTATTTGTTGTAGGAACTTCCGCGCTTATAACAAAAGTTCCTTTTGCAAACAGTTGGCCTAACGATTTTATGGTAGATACAGTAATAGCTGCTGTTGCGGGCGCTGTACTCTGGCTTTGTTGCTTCAAGAATCAAAAGCTTTCAATATACTCGGGTGTTATAATGCTTGGCTGTTATGTGGCATATTTTGTGTATCTCTTAATAAAAGAAAATGCGATGAATA
>JAZSKL010000002.1:0-30113 GCA_045534855.1 Acutalibacteraceae bacterium | reverse complement strand
AAGCTTTGTAAACCTTGTTGGTTACTATCTTGCCCTTGTAAGATGAGAAGTAGTAGTCACCCTCAAACTCAAAGAAGCCGCGCGCGGATGCCTGACCATTGTAATACAAGTAGATGCCATCTTCTTTTTCAACAAATCCGTTGAGCATCTTACCGTCTGCACCGAATTCATAAGTACCAACAGGTAAATCGCAGCTTGTAGCATAAGCCTTGTAAGATTTACCTACAACCAACTTGCCTTGGTAAGAAGCAAAGTAGTAGTTACCCTCATATTCAAACAAACCGCGCTCAGCGCCCACACCATTGTGGTAGAAGTATAAACCGTCTTCTTTTTCAACAATGCCGTTGAGCATTTTACCGTCTGCGCCAAACTCATAACGGCCGTTCGGGAGATCGCAGTTGGTTAAATAGGTTTTGTAAATCTTATTGGTAAGAATCTTACCTTGATAAAGTGTGAAGTAGTAGTCATCACCGTATTTGATAAGACCTTTTTCAACGCCCTTACCGTTTTCGTAGTAGTAAAGAACGCCATCCTTGTTAACGATACCTTGGAGCATCTTACCGTCTGCGCCGAACTCATAACGACCGTTTGGAAGATCGCAGTTGGTCATATAAGTGCTGTAAATCTTGTTGGTGAGAATCTTACCCTGATAGAGAGTGAAGTAGTAGTCATCGCCGTATTTGATAAGACCCTTTTCAACACCATTACCGTTTTCGTAGTAGTAGAGAACACCGTCTTTATTAACGATACCCTGGAGCATCTTGCCGTCTGCGCCGAACTCATAACGACCGTTCGGAAGATCACAGTTGGTCATATAGGTCTTATAAATCTTGTTGGTGAGTATTTTACCTTTGTAAAGAGCAAAGTAATAGTCACCATTAACCTTAACAAGACCCTTTTCAACGCCCTTACCGCTTTCGTAATAGTAAAGCTCGCCCTCAAACTCAACAATTTCTCCTTCAGCACTTGAGCCTAACATTTTGCCGTCAGGACCGAATGTGTAAGTACCCTTAGGCATATCACAGTTGGTAGCAAATGCGTTAATGGTCTGGTTAGTTACAAGCTTACCCTTATATTGAGCAAAGTAGTATTCGCCGTCAACCTTTACAAGGTACTTTTCAACGCCCTTACCGCTTTCGTAGTAGTAAAGCTCGCCATCAAACTCAACGATTTCACCGTTGGGGTTGGAACCTAACATCTTACCGTCAGGGCCGAATGTGTATGTGCCCTTAGGCATATCGCAATTTGTAGAAGCTGTATTTAAGGTTTTGTTGGTTACGATTACGCCGTTATAAACGGAGTAGTAGTAATCGTTGCCAAATTTAAAGAGGTGCTTTTCGGTTGCAAGACCGTCCTCAAAGTAGCGATATTCGCCTTCGATGAAGTAAATACCGTTAAGACGGGTAGCGGTTGAACCGTCAGGACCAAAGTCATACCAGTAAGTAGGAGCTGCGGAAGCCTTATGGTAGTCTATTCCCTCGCAACGGTAGCCGTTTTTGAAGAAGTAGTCAACACCATCAATATTGTACCAACCCTTAGCGTAGTAGCTGGGGCCGTAGTAATAGCGTGTACCCTGGAAGGTCTTACCCCAAACACCTGTGGTAAGTTTACCGGTTTCTTCGAAGGTGTAGTAAACACCATACATCTTAACTTTGCCGGTAGTAGCGTTTGTTGTGGTTGCATTGAAATGATACCACTCGCCGTTTATGGTTTGCCAACCTGTAGCAATTTCGCCAAGCTTTGAATAACGGTAAGCGTTAGCGGTTTCATCAAAGAATACGCCTGTATACTTGGTTTGACCTGCGTTTTTACCGTTAGTACCGAAGTCATAATAGTAGCCATCTACCATTTTAACGCCGGTAAGCTTTTCGCCTTCGACATAATAAACAAATGCGCCGTCTTCGTTAGCCCAGCCGTTCTTTGTTTTGTTTACGAGGGTATATGTATCATAGAATTCCTTGTAGGTGTACTCGAAGTAACCGCCTGAATCAGAAGAAAGATTGGGGTTAGAATAAGGATAAATGCCGTATGTTTCTTGATTTTCAGGCTTTTGTGCAAAGCTGTAAAGAGCGCTTGCACGCATATAAATTTGGTAGCCTATGTTACCTGTATTTTCAACGGTTAAGCTGTTTTTTGCACCCCAGTCAGCATCAGATTTCGGAGTAAGCTTAATACCGTTAACTATGCATATCGGGTTAGCAACATCAAGGTCAATAGCCTTTGTTTGTTTAATCCATCTGAGGTTTACTGTAAGGGTGTTGGTTTCGGCATCGAAAATAGCCTCTTCAAGATTGAAATACTCATTTATGAGCTTAAGCTCAGAGTAATCAACATCAAAATTCGGGTCGAATTTAAGTTTGGCAGAAACAACACTAAGATCGCTTATACGCTCTGCCAACTGGCAAAGGAATGACCAAGCGGAAGCGCCTTCAACATCGGCACCGGGGAGCATATAAAGAAGGTCGTTAAGTACAGGGGGGATAGAAATGGTAGTCATATCGATAGCAACGATATAAGAGGTTACCATTTTGCTGTCGGTATCAACTGCGGTATAGGTGATACCGTCAAGTGTTGTTGAGTTGGATACTTGACGATCCCAAGCAAGTTCGCGGTCGCCGCCTGTTGCTTGATCAAAGTCAAATGTGGTTTCGCCTTGCTTGTAGAGGTTGATATTAACAGTTGCTGTCATATCGGGATTTGCAGCAAGACTTGCGGTAATATTTACAACCTTTATACCTGAAACTTCATTGCCTACAAATACAAAGTTGTTAACAGTACCTGCGTTGTTGTTAGGTGTAAATACAATGTCATTTGCGTTTATAGCAACCGGCTGATTGTTATAAAGAGCAACAACAGGAAGTGTTATATTTGCACCGTAAACAGCATTTAAGTTAGTTTTTGTAAAGTAGAGGTTTTGCGGAGTAACAATATCAATAGTTCTTGTTCCGATGATTTCTTCACCAAGCATAAGGTTAATGGTTATAGTACCATTTCTCTTAGCGGTTAATATGCCATCTTCGGAAATAGTTGCCCAACGAGTATCGGAAACAGCCCAAGAGGTACCTTCGGGAAGATCGGTAACATTACCTGTAGCGCTTACTCCTACGGGAGTTACTTTAATGCTTGTTCCGATTGTGAGATAATCATATTCTGTATTAAGAACTGCATGATCGAACTTGGTAGAGCTCGGTGCGGTGGAAACGATCATAAGAGAGGTACTTACAGAACGAGCATAGCCGTCAGAAGGCTTATTTACAACTGCAAGCTCATCAGAACCAACAGGCTTTGCAACATAGGTGGTAGAACCGCCGCCATCAAGGTTTACAGCGTGAACACAGCCTGCATCAAGCATAATCTGAGCTATTTCTAACATACTTCCGCCGCAGGAAACAGGCTCCTGACGGCCATCAAGTACCATAAGAACTACTTTGCCGGTCTTTGTTATACCAACAGCAGTACGGCTTGCACGGCCGGAATTATTTGTAGTAACTATCTTACCGTCTTTAACAAGGGTATCGCCAAAGGCTGCAATACCGTCTCTAACCTTGCCTTTGTAAATGGTTTTGTATTCTTCGGTAGTGCCTATAACGGGTGTACCGTCTTTTAAAATACCGAAAAATCCGTTAGAATTTATGGATTGGTATTCAACACCGCCCATAACAAGCAAGCCGCCCGGCTCACCTGTAGCCATATTGAAGCCTGCGCCGTTTGTACTTGCTACTACATTGTAATTTTCAATGTAGTAGGGGCTTTCGGGATTTCCGTACTTTTCCTGTGCGGCATTTGCCTGATCAAGAACACGGGAAAGCTCCCAACCCTTTGAGGGGTCGTTTTCATTGTAGTTTGCAAATACATCAACATCGCTTCTTGTAATATCAGCGGTTGCAACATAGTATACCATCTGCTTGTTGTCAGCGGAGGTTGCATACTTGATTTCCTGTGTAACACCGGGAGCGATGCTTGTAATATTATTTGAGAAAACGCTTAAATAGGGGTTTGAAATGCTGTCAACATAGTCACCTGCAAGCTCGCAAAGGTAATCTGCAAATGCATAACAGCAAGCACGTCTTAATGTGGGAAGATCGCTTGAAGTAAACTCTCTTGTGCCCTCAAGTGTAGAAATAACCTTGTTTGTGGTGTACTCGGTATAAACAGCATCGCGGATTTGAGCGCGTGTACCTGTTGTACCAAGACGGTTTTCAAGTAAATACTCTGCACGGAACTCGTTATCAAGATCCTCGGTGAAATATTCCATAATGATTCCGGTTAAAACGCCGAACTCATATTTTTGAGCATAAAGATTCTTCATTACATAGAATGCATCAATATCGCCATAAATATCGGTATTGCTAAAGCTGGGTAAACCGGGGTCAGATAAGTTTTTTCCAAGGTAGTTTTTGCGGATATCTGTAACCATTGTTTCAAGATCGCCTGAAACACCTTTAATATCGGAAAGCTCTAAAAGGTCAACAAGGTCACCTGCCCAACCGCCAACATCGGCATGGTTTTGGCTGCCTTTATTATGGTAGGTTATATCCATTGTGCCGAACATATGACCGAGGTCTGCCCAGTCACCGTTGGGAAGGTAGAAGTTGTTAATATTTTTTAAAGCATCAATATGAATTTTTTCTTCTTCACAGGTAGCTTCCGCATTGATGCCGTCTTGTAACATAATAAGGAATTCGGCAAATTGAGTATCTTCTTTACCTGCCATAATTTCCCAAGAACCGCTGTTATAGCGGTCAACACCGGTACGAACGTATTTAATAACAAGGTCAAGCGGGTCAGCACCTGGCTTTACTTCTGTGGTATATACATACGCAACTTCTTCTAAAAGTGCAAGATTGAATAAGAAAGATTCGTAATCATTTATTTCAGGCTCTGCGTTTGCAACAGTTGCTACGCTGTAAAGCGTAGCAACCTGATTTGCAGAACTGTTATAACGATTTAATGAAAAGGATTGAACTATAGGAGCGGAATAGTTAATTCCCATATAAATGTTTTCATCAGCCAAATGCTTCTTTAAGCGAACCAAATCCTTAACATTTACCTTACCGTCACCTGTGGTATCGGCTGTATATGCGGTAACTTCGGTAACTGTTGTATTACCAAGTATTATATTTCTTAAAGCAACTGCATCGTAAGCATCAACTGTGCCGTTTACATCAGCATCGCCTACTGTTTCGCCGAGGTAAACTATTTTAGCATTCGGGAAAGCAACTGCTGTATTAACAGAAATATTTTTCCATTGTGCAATAGTGCCGTCATAAAGAACAAACTGAATGTCCTTGCCGCTGAAAGCATCATCTGTAATAGCGGCAACCGCAACACCGTTAAGTGTTGTAGGAATTGTAATAGTGCCGTTTATATCACCGGTATAGCCGTTAATTGTAGCGGTATCGCTGATATCAGCGGTAAAGTTTGTTTTTGCGGGAATTACGGTAACATCGGTAGTGCTGTCGCAGTTAGCGCAATGCTTTGATTTAGAACCTGCTGTAACATCGGTAGCCTCAACATCAACGGTAAATTCATCGGAGTAGCTGTGACCATTAGCATCAATAACCTGTGTTTGTACATCGCCGCAAGTAGCGCAAACCTTTTGCTCGCTGCCGGTGCCTTCACAAGTAGGAGCGGTAATAATTACCCAATCGCCATAGCTGTGGCCGGTAGCAGAAGTTACGGTATCCTTGTAGCTGTCACCGCAAACTGCACAGGTATGTGTTGTATGGCCGTTTGTAGTACAGGTGGGAGCGATTACATTTATAATGCTGTAATCGTGACCGTTAGCTGGGATAGCCTCGGTGTAGCTGTGACCACATGTGCCGCAAGTCCAGGTTGTAACACCCTCAGTTTCACAACCGGGTTGGGTTGTTATACTTGAAGTATAGCTGTGACCTAACGGAGCAATAGGCTCGGTGTAGGTATGACCGCAGTCGGTGCATGTAAAGGTTGTAACACCCTCGGTTTCGCAACCGGGCTGGGTTGTGATTTCGGATGTATATTCCTTATGACCTGTAGGAGCGATAACTTCTTCATAACTGTCGCCGCAGGTGTTGCAGGTATAGGTCAAAACTCCTGAATTATCGCAGGTGGGTTCGGTAGTAATGCTTGAGGAATATTCGTGACCGGTTGCTCCTATTTCAATTTGTTCAACTTCTACCATACCGCAGGCAGAGCAGTGCGAACCTTCTGTAAGACCGGTATTGGTACAGGTGGGTTCAACGGCTGCATCGGTAACGGTTGTATGGTTTGTGCAAACCCACTTACCATTCTCATAGGTGTAGGTATCTGTGCCGGAATATAAGAACGTACCATCAGCATTTTTGAGCCATACGGGTTCTATTGTGATTGGGGTATATACGGAGTCAGATACCTCTTTCATTTGTGTTACTTGATAAGTAACTTTTTGTGTACCGGCTTGCACTTTTGCAACGCCTGTTCCGTTACTGTATATGTTTGCACCGCCATTAGTGGAATATACATAACCTTCAGAAGCATCTATATAACCGTCAATTACGATTTTAGCATCAACAAGTTCGGCTTCGGTACGGGTATAGGTTTTACCCGGTGCATATTCAACGGGGATAAGTTTAACATTGGCAGGAGCACAGTAGTTACCCCAAGAATCTGCATCATAAAGGTAAATGTTATAGCCTTTGTTTAATTTGCAGGTAGCACCCTCATCAATGTTAATTTCTGCACCGGGGAGCATAGCAACATCCTGCGAAACGGAAATATTGCTTCCGGTTTTAACATTAACGGAAATATTACCATTGATAGGAAGCTCAAATTCTTCAGAATCAAGTGAGCTTAAACCCAGATCCATTTTGATAGTTGAGATAGACATATCGCCGTTAAGCTCTATGTACAAGCGGTCAGAAGAGCCGTCATAATACTTGGTAACACTACCTGCAGTAAGGTCAAACATACAGTTGCTTGGACCTATAAAATTAACCGCAGTAGATATATCATAACCACTCATAGTAATAGCAGCTGTGCTATATTCCTTTGAACCATACTCAAGAGTTAGCGGAACTTCAATGTTTTGAATATAGTACTGGGAAATCGGGAAAACGCCGTTTTTCATTTGGGTTGCTTGTGTACCGCCGCGGAAGTCCATTATCTGGAAGTTTTCATAAACGCTACCACCGTTTTTAGCGATAACAGAACCCGAACCGGTTATAAAGCCATAAGTATAAAGAGTAGCACCATTGTTAATGGTGATGGAGCTGTCACCCTCCATTTTTACTATACTGATATCGCCGGTTGGTGAACCACCGTTTTTACGGCTTCCTTGTGCAGTAGCCTGCTTTGCAGACAGACTCATTTCACCGTTAATAATAAGGTTGGCTCCATCTGCTAAAGTAAGGGTACGGTATACAGTAGGTGCTTTGTAATTTGAGCCTAGCTCAAATTCGGGATTTGTTTTATACAACGAGTTTGTATTGTTAAATGGTATAAGTAATGTAACACCTGCGGGAATAGTATAATCACCGGCCGGTAATGTTGAACTGTTTAAAAGAACAATTGCTTTATGGTTTGCACTTGCAGCGCTGGCATTAGCGGCATCGTTGAGATTATCAAAAATATATGCAGCGGATGGAACAGAGTAAATGGTTGCTTTTTGTGTTGATAAAAAACCGTAGCTAAAGGTACTGGTAGATATGGCACCTATCATAAAGTACGGTTCGGAATCAGCACCTATAAATATAGCCTTAATGGTTATGTCTTGGGACGGTTGATAGTGATAAGATAATTCAGAAGAAATAACAGAATTATCTTTTGCATTTACCCAACCTAAGAATTGAGCACCGCTAACCGGAGTGGCAGCGAGAGTGGCACCGCTGAGTAGTATATTTAAAACATCACCATTAGAGGTTGCAGCACCATCAACTGTAATACTTCCGTATGTACTGTTATATTCAAAGGTAACATTTGAAGAATCAGCAGCAGCAGCTAAACTTAAATTACTTAAATTTAGCGTTGCAGTTCTATTGCTCAAACCGGAGTTTGATACTATTTCTATCGAAAGAGAAGCGCCACTTTCTAATATAACGCTGTAAGAACCTGATGCATTTTCGGATACGCCTGCGATTTTAAAGGAATTTGCGTATGTAGTAGTATAGTCGAAAGAAAGATTTGATTTTGAGCTGGTTTCATTGGTGATTGTAATACTATTGGTTTTTTTAGAAATGATAGAACCTGTAGCTGTAATTGTTACAACACCATTTGAAAGTTTGCCTGTACCGTTTGAATCTGTAACAGTAACTGCACCGTCGAGTAAGGTAAGCGTAGTTGCTGCCGAGGAAATCATACCAAGCGGCATAGTGGATAAGAGTAGCATTATTGCCAATAATACAGGCAATAATCTTTTGCTGAATTTTTTAATCATAATTCATCCTCCATTTTTTTAAAATTTATATAATCATATACACCATTATAGCTCTTTTTAATGTATATGTAATTTCTTATAATATTCTAACATAAATACGCACTAAATACAACGTAATTTTTTGTAAATCAAACATAATTTTTATATGATTTTTCAGTGTCTAAAATATCTACAATATGATGGGATTTTTGGCTCTCTTCAGGTGGGTCTTCCCGCCAATCACCGTATTTATGAGTAAGATATTCATCATACCTTTCAGGAACGAGAACTTCAAGCCCCTCAAAGGACATTTTTGTGCCCTGACCGTATACCGATATATCGAGCACGCCTTTATTTACCATGCGGTCACCGTGATTACACAGGCTTTTTTGATCGCTGCTAAACGAGGCGAAAAGCGCATCCATTTTTGCTAAAGTTTTGGCTGTTTTTTTGTGGTAACCCAAAAATCTGAAAATGCGGTTGCGTACTCGTATTTTAAGCTTGGATTTATCCTTTAAAGCGCAACATACCTTCCAATTAAGTATTTTTTTGCGCTTGCAAAGCCTTTTAACCAAGGTTGGCTCTTGCGGGTAGTAATCAAGCGGAAAAATATCAAGAAAAATACCATGATTCATATTTATCTTTGCAACACCCGGTTCAATAAAGGTAGTATTGCTGTTTCTTAATTTGCTGTAAATATGTGGAAAGTTTTTATCGGTACGGTAATTTTGCAGAAAAATATGTTCAGGCAGCAAATCTCCGGCTTTTTCTAAAAAGGTTTCATAATCCGCTCTTAAAAGCCCAACATCCAGATCATCATCCCAAGGGATAAATCCGCTGTATTTAACCGCTCCCAATGCGCTGCCGTTTATCATAAACCATTTTAAATTGAGAGTTTTGCAAATCTTTATAAATTCACAAAACATATCAATTACAACCCTTTGGGTATCATTCACGAACTTCACCGCCCTCTTTTTTAATAATAAAGGGGAGAGCAAGCATAAAGTAAATTAAATATCCTGCTTCTGAACGGAGCGAGGAGTTGTAAATGGTTATCATAATACTCATAACCGCAATAATTGCCGATATTTGACAAATCGATGACGGATAGGGATTATTATTCATTGCTTTTTTCTGCTTCAAACTGTAGCGCATTAAAAAAATGAAGAAGCCAAGGAAAAAAGTAAGACCTATAAAGCCGGTTTCCAAATATAAAAATGAAGTTGAGAACCAATGATACTTTATATCGGCATATTTAATGTAGAAAGGCGTATTTAAAAAGTCATAATTTGCGGTATCGCAGTTTCCAAGTCCCAATCCGAAAAGTTTATCCGATGTATCTGTAAGGTAAGTATCCGAAATCTGCGGTATGGCGGTTAATCGGTTAAGCTCATGGGCGCTGGAGTATCCGCTTGAATATGAAATATCCATTATTCGCTCAATGGTTAAAAAGTCATTAAAAAACGGGAAAAGCCGTTCAAGCAGCATTATAGCTAATATTATGCCAATGGTGCCGCCTATGATTATTCCGAATTTTCGCCATGTAAAGTTTGAAATAAGTACCGCAACCGCGATAATTACAACAAATTCAATGTATATAAATTTTAACTCCGCAAATGCCGAAATAACCAATATAAAAGCGCATTTTACAAGCATGCCGGCAAGTGGTTCAAGGCGATTAAGATAATTTACAATGGTTTTTGTGGCGTAGATAACAAAAAATATGTTAAGATATCCGTTTCCGCCTTTTTCAGCGCCGAATAATCCGCCGAGAAAGTCTTGCTTTATATCGAAAATAAAATATTGTATAACGCAAACAAATGAGTTAACCCAAAATAAAACATCTAAGGCTTTAAAAATATCAATTAAATCATTGTTTTTAAGAAAAAGAATACAGGCAAAAAAGAATATATAAAAGCGGAAGTTATTTCTGAAGCCCCATAAATAATATAGCGGGGATTGGTAATTAAATATATAAACAACAGCCGTAAAAACAACAAATGCTAAAATCCATAAATATATATGCAGACTGCTTTTTTCTATCGCAATACGTTTACGGCTCAAATTAAATGCCATCAATACAATTAAAGCAATCCAGCAAATATCCAATGAATATTTTATTGCGTTAGGCAACCTTAACAAGTTCAATATTGTGCCGAATGTAAACGGCATAATTATTATAAAGATTATAAACCATATAGGTTGCGGGCGTTTTTTGATTTTTAGAATCGGGAAACTATTCATTTAATTTATGACCTCGGTTTTTAAAGGGAGTATTATTTAAAAGTACAGATTTCAATACATTTTTTGCAAACTACGCACTTTTCTTCTTGAATATAAGGGTATTTGAAGCCAAGCTCATCCGCAATCATGGAAATTGCGTTTTTAGGGCATACAGCAGCGCAAGCAGCGCAGCCGCAGCAATCTTTTTCAGATGTAAATAATACAGGGATTTGTTTGTTTTCTTTCATAGCCTGCTCCGTTAGCGCTTTGATACACTTTTAAGCATTTTAAATATTTTTCTCAAGTGAAGCTTATTGATTATTTTTGCTGCAAGGTAACGGAATTTGCCTTTAACGGTGTTGTTGCCAACATACCTTTGAGCGGCAAGATATCCATCTTTTTTATAAATTTCAATAAATTTATTCCGATTTTCAGAAAGCTTGGTCGGGTGATAAAGATGTTCTTGATAAACATCTTGTTGTGATACCTCGTTAAAGTCAAGGCAGAAAGAGCAGTTTTCTATCAAATCTTTGCCTTTTTCGCTGCTCGCAATTATTGCGGAAAGATAAGGGCTTTTATTGGCATATCCTGCCCAGTTATCGCTTAATGTTATATCTGCCATACGTTCAGGTTTTGCAAATTTACAGTTATAGCAGGATGGGCGGAGTATATAGTTTTTTGAATTATATACAGAAAAAAACCAATCATATTTTGCACTTTGGGAATTGTATTTTTTTCCGTTTTCAAAACGAACTTCCATTTCTTGAAGCTTATCGGGGCGGCTTTTAGCTCTAAAAGAGCAAAAAACGGCACGGCTTTTATATTTTTTTTCTAAATTTTTAATATTGTCTTCAAAAAAACGGTTGCTGCCAACACCGTGACAAACAAAATCAACGGTAAAAAGGAAATTGCTAAAATCAATGTTTTTGGCTTTCAGAAAAGCCTTCAATCCAGATACTTGGCAGGGTGTACCCGAAAAAAGTACAAACCAATTGTTCGAAATATCGTTTGCTATTTCATTGTAAACACCCGAAATATCCGATTGTATGTATTTAGAGCCGCGCATAAGGTTACGATATTCAGGCTGTGTGGCGCGGATATGAACTGCATTCAGATTTTCATCCAAAGTACATCCGTATATAACGGCTTTTTCACCGTGAATTTCAAACCATTTGTCTGAAACAGCGGTGAAGACTCCGCCTGATGAGCTTTTTTTGCGTATATCGGCATTTTTATGGTTTGCCGTAAAAAAGGTTTGTTTCATTTTTGTTTATTCCCATAAAATTATTGAAGAATATCGTTGAAATAATTAAAAGCATTGTTTCTCATAATGTTTAATGAACTTTGAATATTACGAGAAAAAGGTTTTATATCATTCTTATTTAAAATACATTTTTGAGTGTTTGTGCAAGTAAGCAAATCATTTATGCGGTCATTCACACCGCCGTTTTTAAGCTCAATATCGGCGCAAAGCGGTTTTTCGAATATAAGCGAAAATGCCGTACCATGGAATGAATTTGTAAAAACACATTCACTGTGATAAATAAAGGAAAGAAATTCCGCAGGGGAATTATGCAATATAAATTCAATGCTCTTTTTGTTGTTAATTATTTTAAGCCCGTGTTTTTTGGCATAGACTTCGGCACTTTTTATAACATTTACATCCTCTTGAATAAGGTAAACGAGAAGATATTTTTGGCGGCAAAGCCGTTTACTCATAACCTTTTTCCAATGGTCTGTATCCAAAAGAAATACAGGGTCAGGCAAAACAGAAACATCTGAAATTCCAAGATTTTCCAAAAAAAGCTTTGCTGTATTTTCTCTTACCGAAACGGCATTAAACCTATTTAAGAGCGTGAGGATTTGGTTTTCTTCCTCGTTAGTATATTTATAAGCGCCTATACTTGCGGCATAAGATACATTTATTTTATTTTCGGGAGCAAAATCAAGAAAATAGGTCATATCATTGCCTGAACATTCCAAATTCCATACCTGATCGCTACCGGTGAAAAATATATCGTAATCTTCAGCGCATTTCTTAATTTTATTTTTATCAAAAACGCCATTTGATAAATTCAAGCGCTTTTTTCTGAAGTTTTCAAAGCCTTTATGTTTTATGTGATAATAAAACAGCATAGCCAAGGATTTTATTTTTCCTTTTAAAGAAGCGCCTTTTTTGGGGCGTTTGGTATTTTCCACCGTTTCACATTTATAATCAATTATTTCGGCTTGTATATTTTCGCATTGTTCAAGGGATTTTTGTAGCGCATAAGCCTGTAAAACAGCGCCTAAATTATCCGCACGGTGAAAGGTTAAAATCCCAACTTTCTTGTTATCCATTATAAGTGTATCACGCCTTTAGTTTTAATAACCGTATACCTGTGTTATACATTTTATTTCTTATGGTAAAAAACAGCGTTTTGCGGGTAAAGCTTACTTTATCACCCTTGTTTTGCTTTAAAACTGTCTGCAGAACATCATCATTAAATATTTTTTTGATTTCTCTTTTAAGTTCTTTTTTATCCTTAAAAACGGCACATTCTTGTTTTAATGCCGATATTGTATATGCAAGATACGGCTTTGATACGCGTTTCAGTATTTCATCGCTGTATCCTAACGATTTGCAAAGCTTAATACATTCCAAATAAAAATATTTGATTTTTTCGTAGCGGTCGCTTCTTTTGGTGTGGCTTAACGAGGTTTCGTTTTCGCAGTAATAATAATAAGCTTCAGGTAAAATTGCAACCTTTTTAACATAGGAAAACAGTTCAATAAGCGAGTAAATATCTTCTGAAATTATTTTTCGTTCGGAAACAAAACGGAAGTTGTTATCCCTTATCATTTTAAGGGAGTAAAGAGAAACACAAGAGCTCATATAAAATTTACGGCTTCCGTCACCATGTGGGTCAGGGGCTATGTATTCCGGCAAAAAATTATTTATTACTTCATCGCCTGAAAAAATATTCGGATTTGAGCAGGTGATAAAGCTTTGAATTACATTATTATTTTTATCTACGGTATTAAGCCCGAATATTACAACATCTGCATTGCTTGATTTTGCAAGAAAAACGGATTGTTCTATCGTGTTTAAATCTATGTAATCATCACTGTCGAAAAAACAGATGAATTTTCCGCTGGCGTTTTCTATGCCAGTGTTTCTCGCAAATCCGAGACCCTCGTTTTGCTTATGAATAACCCGTACTCTCTCATCTTTTTTCGCCCAATCATCGCATATTTTTGGGCAGTTATCGGGAGAACCATCATCAATAAGCAAGATTTCAAGGTTGCGGTAGGTTTGATTTACAATACTTGTAATACAACGGTCAAGATATTTTTCTACATTGTATATAGGGATTATAACCGTAACAAGATCCTTATTCAAACCTATCATCCTTTGCGCTGTTTCTGTGAATATTCGTAAAACTGTTTTACCTTGTATTTGGTAGATAATTTATCGCGATAGCTTAGGCAGTTGCTTATATAATAATCGTTGTTGGTACTGATTGTGTTAAGATCATCGCAAGTCCAGCACTCTTTTGCTATTCCAAGTTCATTTGCAATTATATATTCAGAATTAAGCGGAACAGTTGTAGTAACTATCGGAGTAGCAACGGCAATGGATTCTACTATTGAAATCATACTGTTATCTTTTATGGTATTTATAAGCAAAGCTTTTGCTTTTGAAAGTAAAGGTACCAATTCCGAATGCGGTAACTTGCCTGTAAATATAACCTTTTCTGTAAGCTTTAATTCTGCAACCTTTTCTTTAAGGTGGTTATCCAAATCGCCCGAACCAACAATATATAAAAGTTCGTTTGCATTGAATTTCTTTATATATTCTGCAAATTTTTCTATTATTCCGTCAATCTTTTTTCTTTCTATAAGCTGCGAGCAAACAATAAAATAATCATCTTTTTTGGGGCTTAAGCTGAATTTATCAAGATTAACGCCATGGTCAATAAAATCATCAGATACATTTTTGCAGTATTGCTTGATGAATTTACCTGCATCGGCTGAGCGCGGAATAATTAAAGCGTTTTTGAAACAAAAACGGGCTATAATGTTGTACCACAGTTTCGAAGGGAGCTTTTTTAACATACGGTTATGCTTGGCGAGCTCATGCCATACTATTGTTTTTTTAGGGGCCTTGCGGTAGGCGGTAAGTGAATTAAAAGAAAAAACCTCACCTGTAATTATCAAATCAATATTATCGCGATTATTTTTTATATATTTTTTAAGCCCGGAAAGAATAGGTATACGATGGGCTGAAAATATTTTTTCAAAAGAGCATTTATCCCATATGATTTCAAAAGGATAACTCTCCGAAACGGTGGGCTTATATTGCTCAGCGGCATAGAGTGTAACATTATGACCTTCTTCGTAAAAAGCAAGGCAAAGGTCATATATCATAGAGTCCTTTATAGAAGAAACCTTCGGTATATTTCTTGTTTCGGATGTATATATTATCGGATTGATAATTAAAACGTTCATTATGCCACCCAATCGGTTATTGTTTAATGGGGTTATGATATTTTTCGCAGGTTGAACAAGCATCAAGTTGTTCTTTGGTTATTTTACCGTCACGAAAATCTCTTACAACTTTATTTTCATACATAGAGTATTTTTTCTTCTTCCAGAAGAAAAGGAATTTATGTTTAAGCACCCAGAAAAAAGGAACCCAAATATATTTGTGCATAGCAGGGGATACCGAGCCTATCATCCAGCAGTTTCTGTCACAGCAACGCACGCTTTTACGAACTTTTTCTGCCTGTTCGCTGTTCCATAGCTCATCAAAGCTTTGGTCTTTAAGATTGCCCATAACCGCCTTTTCTTTAGTACCGTTACAAGGCATTACATCGGAAAACGGGTCAATGAAAAATGTGTCAAAGCTCATATCGCAGGGCAAAAGCCTTTTTTGGCTGAAAATATAATTGATAAGACCATGATTAAAGTAAGCTCTGAACCATTTTTTAGGACTGTTAGACTTTAATAACTTATTTATAAGCTCTTCAAAATTCCGAGCCACCATAAGACGGTCATTGATGATATTGTTGGACTCCACAAAATAAAAACTGTTATGAAGCGAAGCTGTTGCAAACTCCATATTAAGCTCATCCGAAATATCATAAAGCGGTACTAAATCGGGTGCGTTCTTGTCCTGCACCGTCATTCCGAAACCAACATCCTTCATACCCATATCAACCAAAGTTTTAAGGGTAGTGTAACCTCGGTTAAAGCCGTCATCAAGACCACGGATTTCATTATTAGTCTGTTCAAGACCTTCAATCGAAATTCTTATTCCTACCTGCGGAAATTCTTTACAAAGGTCAACTATTTTTTCGGTAAAGAAACCGTTGGTTGAAATAACGATGCGTTCACTTTTTTTGTAAAGCTCACGAACAATATCTTTAAGGTCATCGCGAATAAACGGCTCACCGCCCGTAATGTTTGTAAAATACATTTCGGGTAATTTTTTTATTGTTTCTATAGAAATTTCCTCTTCGGGCAAGGAAGGTACTTTATATCTGTTGCACATAGTGCATTTGGCCTTGCAACGGTATGTAGCAATAACCGTGCCGTGTAGTTTTTTAGGCATTATTTTCCCTCTTTTTTAGCGGTTTTTATATATTTGTTAGGGTATAGAATAAAGTCCGAAAATTTAATTTTTGACATTATAAATGCTGCGATTACCGGCCCTAAAAAGCTTATAAATAAACCAAGCGTAAAATGAATTACGGATGATGTTAAGCCTACTTTATTTAAGACAGCTCTTAAAGCAGCGGCAAAAATCGTGTGCATTAAAAATATGGGTAAAGTATATTTAGCGCAATAGGAAAACAGCTTGTTTAAAAAATTGAATCTTTGAAGCTCTTTGAAAAGTAAAACAAAAGCAAAACAGCCAAGTATTCCCATTGCAAAGCTGATTACACTATGCTCGATGTTGTAAATTTTAAGTAAAACGCTTGAAAGTATAAAAGCGAAAACCGATACAAGACTTAATGAAAGATGAATATTATTTTTCATTTTCATATCAGCGCCGAATGAATATATGCTCATTCCTGCAACAAACCATATCAAATTTTCAAAAATTATAGTTAAGGAATATATATCGGATATTAGTGGGGTAAAAGTTATTATTTTCAGTGCCAACGCGATTAAAATACCAACGAGTGCGGTATATTTATTTTTAAAGGTTGGTATTATAAAAAACATAAAGAAAAGCGCATATAAATACCAATATGGCGAAATAGGCTTTATAAACAAAGAGGTGAATATATTATCAACCTTTTGATTTACAGAATCAGCAAACAATGTTTTTAAGCACCAGGTTGCTACAGAAAAAACAACATAAGGAATACCTAATGAAATAATCTTTTTGAAAATATTATTCTTCCAACCGTTAAGGGTGGTAGTGTTGCATAATTTCTGATATAAATACCCGCTGCAGATAAAAAACACAGGCACATGGAAAAAGTAGATCGTTTTGTCAAACCAAAGCGCAGCAGGGGAGTAAGACATAATTCCCGAAGAACGCATACTTTGAAAAAAATGCCCAAGTACAACTAAAATGCAGGCAAAAACCTTTAAATTATCTACCCAGTACTCCCTTTTATTTTCCAAAAAATCCACCTCTTTATGAATAGAGATCAAGTAATTTTGTATAATACTCATCAACATTGATGAATTTTACATTTTTGCAGTTTTCGGTATATTTTTTAAGCTTTTCGGCATTATTCCAAAGAGATAATACCTTTTCATAAAGCTGTTCGGCGTTGCCGCTTTCAAAAAGCTCGCCCGTTTCAGATTCTTTAATAAGTTCGGGAATACCGCCCAAGTTTGCGCCGATTATGGGAGTAAAGTAAATCTGGCTTTCCATAACCGAATAGGGGCAATTTTCAAAACATTCAGACGGCATCACGGTAAAACGCGCTTCTGAAATAACTTTTTTAAGGTTATCTCCCAACAAAAAACCTTTGTTAATGATGTTTTTGCGCTTGTTTACTTCATCCTCAAGCGGGCCGTTTCCTGCAAAAACAAATTGTATATCCGGCAGGCGGTCTACTACCTTTAAAAGGGTTTCAATGCCTTTTTCTTTTGAGTATCTGCCGTAGTAAATTATATAATCTGATTTTTGGATATTGTTTTCATCCAAAGAAGTATGTTCAATAAAATTATTTAAAACGGTGATTTTTTCTTTCAAAACAGAATTTGTTGAAAGTTTCTCGCTTAAAAATGCGCTCGGAGAAATTATTGCATCAAAATACTTATATGTACCCTTAAGCTTCCAGAAGTATCCTTCCATAGCGCCGATAAAACTTTTTGCCGAAGAGGAATGAATACATTTACCGCTTACGCAGTTCTTAAAATGACCGCCTAAGCATCTGGTGCAGGTTTCGCCCGTTACGGGATTTTGCATAAGGTGATTTGGGCAAACAAGCTGACTGTCATGCGCGGTATAAATAATTTTGCATTTTTGTTTTGCTTTTTTGCGCCATTTAACAATTTCTAAAATAATGCTTGGGGTTAACTGAAAATTAAAATTATTAAGGTGGCAAACATCGGGTTTAAAATCATCAAGTACGGCACGAATTTTTTTTCGCGCTTGTGATGAATATATGGTTTTAATGGGGTAGGTGAGTTTTGAAAGTTTGCTTCCTCCATGAAAATCCATATCCACAGTATATGAGTTTACGCGGTTGCCAACAATTCTTCCCTCATGTTCCATACCGAAATACTGAACCTCGTGCCCGCGCTCGCTTAAAAGCTCACCTAATTTGAAAAGATAGGTTTCAGAACCGCCTTTGGGATAAAGGAATTTATTTATGAGCAATACTTTCATTTTGTTTTTCCTCCATGGCGGCAGCAGGAACACCGTATAAAGCAAGTGTTTTGCTTGTTACATCGTCCCAATTATATTTTTGGCTAATGTATTCAGATGCTTGGGATTTGAATTTGTTTACGGTATCAGTATTGTCGCAAAGCATCTGAAGCTTTGATTTCAGGTCGTTTATATCGCCTTTGCGGAATGTAATACCGTATTCCTCTATAACGCTTGCACATTCCTCAATATCTGAAGTTAGGCAGCAGTTGCCGTAGCTCATAGCCTCCAAAAGGCTTAAAGGCATACCCTCAAGGTCGCTTGGTAAAACATATATGTAGGCATTGCTGTAAAGCTCATCAAGTGTTTTACCCTCAACAAAACCGGTGAATATTATACGGCTGTCCTTTTCGGCTTTTAATTTAAGCAGTTTTTCATATTCTGCGGTATCGGATGAACCGCCTGCTATAACAAGCTTTTTATCGGTTTGGGTTTCGGCAAATGCGTCAATTAAATATTCAACGCCTTTCTCGGGAACAAGACGCCCGAGATACAGAATATAAGAATCCCGATTAAGGGAATAAAGGTCGGTTATAATTTCGGCATTTTCGGTATTTGGTGCAGTAACTCCATTTGGAATAAACACCGTTTCTCTGCCGTATTTTTCCATAAAATAATTCTGCACATTTTTACTGAGAACAATTACTTCATCAGCAAAATGTGCAGCACATCTTTCGCCGAAACGGATATACCATGAAGCGAATTTTCCCCATTTAGCTCTTTGGTGATCAAGACCGTGTATAGTAGCTATGCATTTTTTACGAAAAAGCTTTGTGAACCAAAGCATAGCGCAAGGACCTTCGGCATGGAAATGAACGACATCATATTTTCCGAAAGCTGCCAAAACAGCAGCAGAAAATGATGATGTCATTGCAGCAAGACCCTTTTTATCAAGAGTCCAAACATTTTTTAGTCTTACGCCTTTGTATTCTTTAGTAATAGCAGTGTCAAAGTCTGCACCGCTTACATGGTGACCTTTACGGTTATAGCAGGTCACCGAATGTCCCAATCCGGTCATACGTGTAGAAAGCTGTTCAACAACTACTTCAACGCCTCCCTCTCTTGAGGGGATGCGCTTATGACCAAGCATGGCAATTTTAAGCTTATCTTTTGGCTTTTTAGGCATTATTCGCCCTCCAAGCCGCATACAGCACAAACGGTTTTAAGAAGAATTTTTAAATCGGTTTTAAAACAGCGTTCTTTTATGTACTTTAAATCAAACTCAAGCCATTCATCAAATGAAAAGCTGTTTCTTCGAGGCTGTATCTGCCAATAGCAGGTAATACCCGGAGTAACCAATAAACGCTGGAGCTGGTACTCGTTATACATTTTAACCTCTCTCGGTAACGGGGGACGGGGACCTACAAGGCTCATATCACCCTTTAAAACATTCCAAAGCTGTGGCAGCTCATCAATGCTTGAACGGCGTATAATACGACCAAAACGAGTAATTCTCGGGTCGTTTTTTATTTTAAATGCCGGACCTTCAACCTCATTTTTATCAAGAAGCCCGTCTAATAATTTTTCGGCATTGGGAATCATTGAACGGAATTTATAAAACTTAAATTCTTTTCCGTTTTTGCCTACTCTTTTTTGAACGTAAATAGGCGAAGCACCGGGACTGTCTATTATAATTATCAACGATACAATAATAAGCGGAATAAACAAAACAATAAGTCCCAAAGCAGAAAAGATGATATCAAAGCTGCGCTTAAAAAAGCGATAAGCAACTCTTCGGCTTTGTGGGGTTAATGTTATATTTTCGGTTTGTGGGGTTTTTACGGGGGATTCAGAAATATTATCTTGTGTCACGGTATTCGCATTACTGTTCAATTTTAAATCCCCCTTATTTTTAATAATTAAATCATAAATTGCCGTTTAATACGGCGGTTATTTTTTAGGTTGGTACAAAAGGCTTATAACTAATTTTCTGGTAGAGTTTTCATCGGGATAAAATTCTACATATTTTTCTCCCATAATCGTTTTGCCTTCTATATCCTTTATACCACAGAATTCATAGGTGGTAATTTTTTGGGCAAGCTCCTGCAATCGGTTAACCGAGCGGTCAGATACAATATAATCGGACATCTTTAATGAGGCATCTACAATAAACTCCTCGTCCTGCTCAACAAGCTTTTTAACCTTTGCGTAAAGCGCGTTGAGATACTGTTTCTGACGTGCCATACGGGTATTGTTGCTACTGTCGTCAAGTCCGTAACGGGTACGTACATAGCGTAGTGCATGCTCTCCGAATAGGGTTACGGTCTGCCCTTTTTTCAAAGTATCGTCTATACCGGTAAAATCATCTAAAACCGTTACTTCAACACCGCCTGCAAGGTCATTTAAAACAGCAACCGAGTCAAGGGTCAATGAGATATAATGGTCGATTTTAATACCGTGCAAAATACCGGATACTGCATCTGCCGTATTCCTGCAACTCGTTTTATCACCGTTACCGTAGGTGTGAGCTAAAGCTATCTGCTTTTTAACGGTATCTATTTTCTGTCCTGCAACACCCAAAATATTCATATCAGCCATAGTGTCAC
This sequence comes from Acutalibacteraceae bacterium, assembly GCA_045534855.1. GTDB lineage: Bacteria > Bacillota > Clostridia > Oscillospirales > Acutalibacteraceae > UBA737. The sequence continues at coordinate 9,094 of JAZSKL010000002.1, read as the reverse complement.
GGTTGATATGAACCGCGGTACATTTTTTGCTGTTGTTATCAAGAACAAACAACAGCAAAAAATCAGCCTGTTTATCGTTGTTATAAGAAATATCGGCGGATGAATCCTCGAATTTATCAAGTCCTAAAACCAAAAAGGTCTCAACATTGCTCTTTGGTGAATATTCCTTGCCGCCGTATTCAATAGTATAATCGTTAAAATCCGTATTAGAAAACTTTTCTGCGTCTTCCTTACAGGAGGTAAGAGTTGTGATGATAGAAAAGGTTAAAATTGCGATAAGAAGACGGGCCAAAAGCTTTTTGGAGTGTCCTCGCAAGCGTTTCATAAAATTTGTTACCTTTTTTAATTATTATTTTGCAAACTTTTTGCAGCTGAAAACAAAACCTGCAGCGCAAACTACCATAAATACAGCATAAAGTGTAATATTGGAGCTGTCACCTGTCTGCGGAGAGGAAGTTTTTGTACCAACAACTATAGCGTAAACAGCATCGGAATCAGCAGTGAAGAGGAGGTGATTACCGTTTACGGTAGCATTCTCTACAATTTCCCAACCGTTTTGGGTTTTGCGGATAAGTGCGTGGAAGTTATTGAGGGTTTCAGGTTTTAAGGTAATATCAAAATTACCGTGACCGTCATGATTCTGACCGCAATCAGAGAAGCTTAAATCAAAGAGGTCGCTGATAGCGAAGTTGCCTTCACCAAGACCGCTGACAAGATTGCCGGGGTTATTTGCATTGGCGATTTCATTATAAGCTTCTTCAATTTTTGCTACGTCCTCGGGGCTTAAGCTTTCGCGGTCGCCGTAGCCTGTAACGATAGGTCTGGATAAACAGCCGTTACCACCGTTAAAACCAACCACTACAGGGCTCTGATTGTTTGAGGGGCTTTGAATAAAAGCACCTTTTGCAGCAAAAGCGCTGACACCTAAACTTAAAACAAGTGCTAATGCGAGACAAAGAGCTAATACTTTTTTCATTTTCAATTCATCCTTTCGGTATAAATAAATTTTGAATTTTATAACAGTACGGAGTAACCGTACTCATTAAACTGATTAACAAATTCTGTGCCTAATTTTTTTTCAATAATTTTGTAGGCACTACCTATTTGCGGTTGACGAGAAGAGGTGTTGTGGCAATCAGAACCGATAAAATGTATTTGCGAATTACCCAACATTGAAACCGCCTTTCGGCGAGTTGAAAAACCGTTGAAAAAACCTGCATTTGCTTGCATCAGAATACCGTTTTCCAAAAGGCGTTCAAATGTGTCTGCGTTTTGGAAGTTGAGGTATCTTTCGATATGAGCCAATACTATTTTAAAGCTTTTTGTTCGAGAAAGTTCATCAAGCTCTCTTAAAGTATATTCAGTCCATTTAGAAAAAGGCATTTCTAAAAGCAGATTTTTTGTGTTTTGGATTTTAAGCTTTTCAAGGTCTTGCATTCGGCTTATTCCGTTATAATACTTTACTTCGGCACCGAGATAAATTTTGGGCGCTTTTTTGAAAAGAACGGGTTGGATGCTTTCAAAAGCTGTTTGTCTGCGTTCTAAAAACTTATCAACAGTTTCGTCATTAGCGAAAAAGTGAGGTGTGGCTATGCAGATATCACATCCTTGATTTGCAAGCAACCTTAAAAGAGCAAGGCTTTCCTTGATATCCTTACTGCCGTCATCAACAGCGGGTAATATATGACTATGCCAATCTATCATACATTTTCTTTTGCGGACCGGCTTTGATAATACTTATAGTATTTATATTTTTTGTATTTAGCGTAAGAAGTGTTGCCGGATTTTGCTTCATTCATTACACAACCTAAAATATTGGTTTCAGAAAGCTTTAATTGCCTGAAGCAGTATTCCAATTCTTTCTTTTCGGTATAATCTTCGCGTATTACAACTATCATACCGCTGATGAGGTTTGATATGGAAAGCGCATCGGATACAAGGTTAACGGGGGGCAGGTCGATGATAATATAATCAAACTTATTCCTTAAATCAAGAAGAATAGCCTCCATTCTTCTTGAACCGAGAAGCTCCGAAGGGTTTGGTGGGATACTTCCGGAGGGAAGTATGTACCAGTTAGTTAAAATCTGCGATTGAAAATCACCGATTTGCGCACCTTTACCCATAAGCAGGTCGGTAAGACCCGGATTACTTTCGATTTCTAATTTTTTAGCTACCGAAGGAATACGCAGGTCACCGTCAATCAAAAGTACACGATTGCCTTTTTCTGCAAGTACATACGAAAGGTTTATGGCTGTTGTACTTTTTCCTTCGCCACGCATAGAGCTTGTAACACCTATTACAGGGCAGGTATCGCCCTCGGGTAGGGTGAACTCAAGATTTGTTCTTAAAAGCTTATATTGCTCTGTTGCGGTAAATTCGAGGTTTTTATGAAGTGTTTTGGAATTTTCATTGTGGGTAAAAAATGTGGCTGAACGCCTCTTATGAAGAAATGACATTAACTATCACCGGCTTTCCGTTATGTGCTTTTTTTATTGTTGCTATTACTCTTGCTATCTGAATAATATGAGTATTGTTTGTTAGAAACATTTAAAAGATTGGGGATTTTTGCAAGGATGGGGTAATCGTAGGTTCTTAAAATATAGTCATCATCATGTATAGTATCATCAAGTAATGCTGCAACTATTACTCCGAGTGCTGAAATCAAAACACCTAAAAACATACCTACAGCGGTATATTTAGTTATACTTGGGGCTACCTTTTCGTATTCTGCAACCGCCGAGTCAACAACCTCCATAGAAGCACCGTCAATAATCTCAGCGATTCTTATGGGAAGCACCTCTGCAATGCAATCGGCTATTCTTTCGGATTCTTTCGGGTCTTCAGTAGTTACAGTAACCTTCATAATCTCGGTTTCGTTTGAAGGGGTGGCAACTATCATATCAGAAAGCTCGCGATAGGTATAATCAACATCTGCTTTTTCAATAACACGCTCTAATGTTGTACGGTTATTCAAAATTTCGCCGTAGGTTTTTACAAGACTTTGTGCGGCTGTTATTTCAGAAGAGCTTATACTGAAGCTTGTATTACCGAGTGAAAAAGAACTGTTATTAACATAAAGCATAATTGATGATGAATAGGTTGGTGCAATTAAAAATGCCGAAATACAAAAGCCTATTACTGCCGAAAGAAAGGCAGATACAGCTATAAGCCAAGCCCGTTTCCACATACTTTTTGCAATATGTAACAGGTCTATCGTATAATATTCCTTGTTAATGTTTTCTTTGTTAGCCATAATTTTAAAGGTCGCTCCCTTTCATTAAAGAAAAGTTAAAATATTAAATATTTCTAAACTATATTAAAAATTTTAGGGTAAAATAGCTATAATCGTACTATTCTAACTTATTTTACCACTTTACATATTAAAATTCAATAGCTAATTTAATAAAAATGAACTAAATGTGAATTATTATAAGTTGCACCTAGGGGTTCAAGTCAACCCTTTTTGATGTTTTTACCTAAACAAAAAGCTGTTTAGATATGAAAATAGTGGGCGATTGAATTAAGCCCACTACTTTTATATATTATAACAAGTTGTATTATATCAAGCCGTTTCGGTTTTATGCTTTTGTTTAATTGGAATACATATTATAACGCCTATTGCGGTTATAGCAAACCATACGGCAATAAGACCGTGCCAACCTATAGGCTTTATAAGCAACGGGAATATGGCGGCAGATGCGGCTGCTGACATATAGCTTACAAAATCCAAAAATCCTGTTGCAGAGGAAATCATACCCGTATCGTAAAGACTAGGGCAGTAAACGCTCCACAGCATAGTGGCGGCGGCGTTTGAAGACATTATTGCAAGCACTAAAAATGCAATGTTTAAAATCGGTAATTTTACAATAAAAACAAGCATAAAGAAAACGGCGGAGGAGAAAAAGAATATCAGAACAGAGCGGTTTATGTTTCTGCCTAATTTTTCGTAAATAAATATTGAAATAAAGGTGGTTAAAGATATTATAAATGTTGTTGCGGTGAATGTAAGCTTGGAATTTTTATCGTTATAATGGAGGTATTGTGCAAAGTATGAGGTAAGAAGCTCAACTACGGTAGTGCGTATAATTCCCGTAAGCATTGAAACAATTGTAAATTTTATTATCTGGCGCTTTATAAGAAGCTTTAAACCGCCGCCTGCACCCTTTTGGCGTTTGTATTGACCGTATTTTACTATTTCTTTTTTTTCGAGCAACCGGAATATGCTGAAACAGATAATACCCATTACAATAAGTACTAAACTGCTTGCGGCAAAGGTTGCCTGCCAGCTTAAAAATACGGCTATAATACCTGCGAGCGGCGAACCTAAAAAGGAGGCGAGTGTATACCCTAAACTGCAACGGGTTGCGTGGATAGGTTCTGTATTTTCCGAAACCACTTTGGTCATAGGACCGTATATCATAGAAAGGAAAAAGCCTGTAAAGCAGTATGAAACGGCAGAAACTATGTAATTACTGCCTGCGTTACAGAAAACAAGGTTGCTAATACCGGCAAGAATAAGACCGAAGCTTATCATATATTTTGCTTTAATTTTATCTCCTATTATTCCGTTTATGAGCTGACCTATTGCATAGGCTATAAAAAACAGTGAGGAGAAAAGACCGGTTTGTTCAAAGGTGAAATCGCCGTCATTCACCATTGATTGCTTTACCGCACCGAGTGTATTTCTTGAAAAATACACTGCAAGGTAGGAGGTGGAGCAAAGAGTGCCTATAAAAAATGCGTTTTTAGCCTGTTTTGATAATGACATATAAAGAACCTCTAATCATTTATGCTGTGCGAATTTATAATATCAAGCAGCTTATAATATTTATCTTTACCGTTTTCGTAAATTATGCTTCTTATGTAAGAGCATAGCGCATCTATAATGAATAGCTGTGACATACGTATCTCACTCATCCGTTCGCTTATTGCAATATCGCTTGCGGCGGCTACAAGTACGGTTTCGGACATTTTTGCCAAGGGGGAACTTTTGTCGGCGGTCATACAGATTACATTAACACCGTTTTCTTTAGCTATTCTGACGCTGTCTATAATTTCTTTGGTTCTACCGGAGGATGAAACGGCGATTACAAGGCAGTCCTTATCAAGCATGGAAGCTGATACCGAAGCCATAAGTGAGTCCGCCACGTAGGCGGTAGGTATACCTAATTGTATGAGCTGATGACAAAAATCGTTTGCTACTATACCCGAACTGAATGTACCGTATATTTCAATACGCTTTGCAGAAAGTATCATATCGACTGCCGCTTTAAGTGTTTGTTCTTCGTTAACCGCCAGCGTGTTTTTAAAGGCGGTTATACAGTCATTGACTTTCAATTCAAGTGCGCCCTTTATACCCTGTGCGTTATCCGCTGTGGCAAACGGTTTTTCGTTAAATGAGGAAAGACAGGCGGCAACACGTAGCTTCAATGCGGCAAAGCCACCACCGCAAATTTTTTTTGCAAAATTATTTATACTTCCTTGTGAAGCGCCCGAAAACTCCGAAAGGCGTGTTATTGAATAGTTAATGAAATATTGAGGCGAATTAAGAAGAATATCCGCAATACGTTTTTCGGTCTTGGTTAAAAAATCATATTGCGATTTAAGTTCGGCAAAAATATTGTTTTGCATATATACCTCCTTTTGAAAAAATCTCAATTTTGAAAAGCACGAATGTGATTTTATCACATAAATATACACTTGTCAATCATAATTGTTGCAAAAATTAATGTTTTGTAGTATCATAAAAAAGATAGATAATTTTAAGGGGTATTATATGCAACTTATAATAAGCAACGGTGCGGTTGACCTTTCGGGTGAGCCGATTTTAAAACAGATAGATATGGAAATAAACACCGAAAGCCGTATTGGTGTTGTGGGTCGCAACGGTTGCGGAAAAACAACCCTTTTAAGGCTGATTTCAGGTGAATTGCAAATAAGCGAGCGAGAGGACGGAAAACTCGGCAGCTTTGCTTTTTCGGGGAAGCCTATTATCGGTGTGCTTGACCAGATGACCTTTGAGGATGACAGTGAAACGCTTGTAGGTGAACTGCGTAAGGCATATAGTGAAATCCTTTCAATGAAAGCGAGACTTTCAGAGCTTCAAACTATAATGGAAAGCGGTAATGACGGCGGTGCAATAGAGGAATATACTGCATTGCTTGAACGCTTTAATAATATGGGCGGTTTTTACTTTGAAAAGGAGTATGAGGCGGCTATCCGTCACTTTGGCTTTACCGATGAAGAAAAATATAAACCGCTTTCGCAGTTTTCGGGGGGACAGCGTACTAAAATTGCATTTTTAAAACTGCTTCTCTCCAAGCCTGACCTTTTATTGCTCGATGAGCCTACAAACCATCTTGATATTGAGGCAGTACGTTGGCTTGAAGAATACTTGAAGAGCTATAAAAAGGCGTTTGTTATTGTATCCCATGACCGTATGTTTTTGGATAAAACGGTCAGCACGGTTTACGAAATAGAACATGGCAAAACACAGCGTTATGTTGGTAATTACAGCGATTTTGTAAAGCAGAAAAAAGAAAGAAGAGAGCTGCTGTCAAAACAGTATGAGGCGCAACAGCGTGAAATTGCCCATCTTGAGCAGGTTGTTGAGCGTTTTAGATATAAGGCAACCAAGGCGGCTATGGCGCAGTCTAAAATCAAACAGCTTGAGCGTATGGATAAAATCGATGCTCCCGAGAATGAGGATAAGCGCACATTTCATTTGGCCTTTTCAGCCGAAACCCGTTCTGCCCGCGATGTTCTTGCGGTAAAGGAACTTGATATAGGGTATGAAAGACCCCTTTCAACCGTAAGCTTTGATGTGTTGCGGGGCGACCGTATAGGAATTATCGGCGGTAACGGGCTTGGAAAATCAACCCTGCTGAAAACGCTTGTAGGTGCAATAAAACCGCTTGGCGGAAGCTTTCATTTCGGCGGCGGTGTTAAGGTAGGATATTTTGACCAGCAAATGGCGCGTTACAGCGGTAATGAAACGGTTTTGCAGAACTTTATGAACGATTATCCCCACCTTAATGACTTTGAATGCCGAAGCGCTTTGGGAGCATTTCTTTTCAGCGGTGAGGATGTTTTTAAAACGGTTGATATGCTTTCGGGCGGCGAGCGTGTTCGTCTGGCACTTTGTAAGCTTTTTAAGAGTAAACCCAATGTGCTTATTCTTGACGAGCCTACAAACCATATGGATATTATAGGTAAGGAAACGCTTGAAGAAATGCTTACGGGTTATGACGGTACATTGATATTCGTTTCCCATGACCGTTATTTTGTTAAAAGACTTGCCGAAAAGCTGCTTGTTTTTGAAAACGGCTCTGCTACGCTTTATGAATACGGCTATGAGCAATATGAGCAACAGCTTCAAAGTATAAAGCTTGAAGAGATAAATATTCCGAAGGAAAAGAAAACGGCAGGGAAGAAAAGCTTTACAACTCCGCTTAAAGAAAAGGCAAGGCGTGAGCGCGCACTTAAAAAGGCGGAGGAAAAAATTGCAAGACTTGAGCAGGAATTAAGCGATATAGAAAATGAACTTTGCAAGGAAGAAAATATAAGTGATTATGTAAAGCTTAATGAACTTGAACAAAAGCGTGAAGAGCTTTCTGCGGCACTTACCGATGCTATGAGCGAATGGGAAATTGCCGCTGAAAGTTTAGAAAAAGGAGAATAAAATGGATAATAAACGATTGGAAGAGCTGTTGCTTACCGTTCAAAAGCCGGGTCGTTATTCAGGCGGTGAGCTTAACAGCGTTGTAAAGGATAAGGAAAAGGTAGATGTGCGCTTTGCGTTTTGTTTTCCCGATACCTATGAGGTGGGAATGTCGCATCTTGGAATGAAAATACTTTATTCCGCCTTTAATGAGCGTGAGGATATTTGGTGCGAGCGCTTTTTTGCGCCGTGGGTGGATTTCGAAAAGGTTATGATAAACGAAAAAATCCCGCTTTTCGCGCTTGAAAGCAGGGATGCTTTATCTGATTTTGATATTATAGGCTTTACATTACAGTATGAGCTTTCTTATACTAATTTGCTTAATATGCTTCATCTTGGCGGTGTACCGCTTAAAGCGAGTGAGCGTAAGGGACTTAAAAATTTGGTGGTTGCAGGCGGTCCTTGTGCTTGCAATCCCGAGCCTCTTGCCGATTTTGTTGATTTATTTTTCCTTGGCGAGGGCGAGGAGGTAGACCTCGAGCTTATCGACCTTTATAAAGAGGCTAAAAATAACGGTTACAGCAAGGAAGAGTTTTTGAAAAAAGCTGCTTTGATTGAAGGCGTTTATGTACCGAGTCTTTATGAGTTTTCTTATAATCAGGATGGTACAATAGCGAGTGTTACCGCAAAGGATACAGCTCCAAAAACCGTTAAAAAACGTATTATCAAGGACTTGGATAAGGCGCATTACCCCGAAAGCTTTGTTGTTCCGTATATTGAAATAGTTCATGACCGTGCTGTTCAGGAAATTTTCCGAGGCTGTATAAGAGGTTGCAGATTTTGTCAGGCAGGATTTATATACCGCCCCGTAAGAGAAAAAAGCCCCGAGGTTATCAATAAACAGGCAAGAACTCTTTGCGAAAATACGGGTTATGATGAAATTTCGATTTCTTCTTTGAGTACAAGCGATTACCGCAAGCTTGAACCGCTTCTTAATGATATGCTTGATTGGACTAATGAGGAAAAGGTAAGTATGTCGTTGCCGTCATTGAGAATCGATAATTTCTCACCTGAACTGCTTGAAAAAATAAGCCATTTAAGAAAGAGCGGACTCACCTTTGCGCCTGAAGCCGGCACGCAGAGACTTCGCGATGTTATAAATAAAAATATAACAGAGGAAGAGATACTGCGCACCTGCCGTACTGCTTTTGAGGGTGGATATACGCAGGTTAAGCTTTATTTTATGTTAGGTCTTCCGACCGAGACGGACGATGATTTAAGAGGTATAGCAGAGCTTGGCCAGAAAATAGTAAACGCATATTACGATACACCAAACCGTCCAAAGGGTAAGTCGGTAAATGTAGGAATAAGCGTTTCAAGCTTTGTGCCGAAGCCTTATACTCCGTTCCAGTTTGAACCGCAGATAAAGTCGGA
>JAZSKL010000118.1:0-7230 GCA_045534855.1 Acutalibacteraceae bacterium | reverse complement strand
CGCCGATAGACGGGTTGCAGGGCATATTGCCTATCCAGTCAAGGCTTACGGTGAAAAGCACAGTCGAACAGCCAAGCCTTGCGCTTGCAAGACCTGCTTCGATTCCTGCGTGACCGCCGCCGATAACGGCAACATCGTATTCACCTGCGTGATAATGTTTAATACTCAATGTTTAAACCTCTTTTATTTTAAGCGAAAAATTCTTTGTACCAAACAAGGAAGGTATAAACAGTCCAGATTTTACGGCTAAGGTCTGCTTTGCCCTTGCGGTGGTTTTCAAGCATCTTTACAAGACGTGCCGTATTAAAGAATTTTTCGGCATCGGGTGATGTAAAGGCCTGTTTTACGGTGTTATAATATCCATCCTCTTTAAGCCATACTCGGATTGGAACAGGGAAGCCCAATTTATCCTTTTGGGCGGTAACCTTCGGTAAGGTGCGCTCTGCGGCACGGCGTAAAGCAAGCTTGGTTGTTTTGGTATTTACGCGGCTTTCGAGCGGAATAGTCTGGGCAAGGCTTAAAACCTTTTTGTCGAGGAAAGGAACGCGAAGCTCTAAAGAGTTTGCCATACTTGTCTTGTCGGCTTTAAGCAGAATATCGCCCATGAGCCACATATGAATGTCAAGATACTGCATTTTTGTAACGGTATCCTTGTCCTTAACCTCATCGTAATACTTTTTGCAAACAAGCTGTGGGGAAACAGCCGATTTTGCCGTTTCGCTCTTTAAAATAGCATTACGCTCTTTTTGGGAGAATATATTTGCGTTTCCTATAAAACGCTCTTCAATTGTTTTACCGCGGCGAACAAGGTAATTTATACCGTGCTTTTGTGGCAGATGCTCGCAGATTTTTCCTATAATCCTGCGTATGCAGAAAGGAAGCTTATCGTAGCTTGTAAGGGTAAGGGGTTCTTGGTAAATGCGGTAGCCGCCAAATAATTCATCTGCGCCCTCGCCCGACATTACAACCTTTACATGCTCACTTGCAAGCTTGCTCACAAAGTAAAGCGCAATTGCGGCAGGGTCTGCCAAAGGCTCATCCATATGGTACTGGATTTTTGCAAAATTGCCCCAATACTCTTCGGGGGTGATGATTTTTGCAATATTTTCAACGCCTATTGTTTTGGCAAATTCTTTAGCAAAGTGAATTTCGTTATAACGGTCGCCATCGGGACTTTCAAATCCAACAGTAAAGGTTTTATCAACATTTGCAGCTTCCGCAATATAGCTTGAATCTATACCGCTTGAAAGGAATGAACCAACCTCAACATCGGCAATTTTATGAGCCGCAACCGATTCTCTTACCGCTTCATCGGTAAGGTCGGCAAAATAATCGGTAACTCCGCTTACGGGGTTGAAATCGGGACGGAAGTAACGAACCTTATCCATTTTACCGTCACGCATTATGAAATAATGAGCGGGCGGTAATTTGTAAACACCCTTAAAGAAGGTTTCCTCGGTGGGTGAATACTGGAAGGAAAGGTAATGACCGAGTGCATCCTCGTTAAGCTCTTTTTTGAAATCGGGATGGTCTAAAAACGATTTTATCTCCGAGCCGAACATAAAAGTACCGTTCATATTGGCATAGTAAAACGGCTTTATACCGAAAATATCCCTTGCGCCGAAAAGCGTTTTGGTGTTGCGGTCAAAGATAACAAATGCATACATACCGCGAAGCTTTTCAACAAGCTTTTCACCCCACTGCTCATAACCGTGAAGCAAAACCTCACTATCGGAATTATTGGCAAAGGTATGACCCGCCTCCAAAAGCTCTGCGCGCAAATCTTTAAAGTTATATATTTCGCCGTTAAAGGTAAGCACTAAAGACTTGTCCTCGTTAAACATAGGCTGATGACCCTCGGCAAGGTCGATAATACTAAGACGCCTGAAGCCTAAAGCTATGTCACTATCGATATACTGACCGGCAGAATCGGGGCCGCGATGAACAATGCGGTCCATCATTGCACCAAGCACTACACCGTCATCCTGTATATTATTTGTAAAACCTGTAAAACCACACATTACGGAAAACTCCTTTGTGAGAATTATTTTAAATTTATGTTAACAATTTATTATACACTATTTTTATCGTTTTGTCTCTATTTTTTTTAAAAAATCTGAATTTATGCGTTTTTTTACCGTTAACGCGCCAAAACCTGTTAAAGCACCGCTTAAACCGCCGCACAAAATAAGCAGTGGAAAGTAATATAAAATGCTGTCACCAAGAAGCAAAACAGCAACTGTGCCCTGTAAAATATTATGTACTGCGCCGCCTGCAATACTGCAACCGATAATGCTTATTTGCTTTATTCTGCAAAGTAAAATCATAATGAGTATTGAGCCGAAAGCACCCGAAAGCGAGTAGATAAGTGTTGAAACACCGCCCCATAGTATGCTGTTCAGTAAAATGCGAGTTAAATTCACCGCAAAAGCGCCTTTTATATCGCCGAGTGCAATCATAAGTAAAACTGCGGCGTTTGATAAACCTAATTTTACACCGGGAGCAATAAAGTCAAGTGAAATAAGGCTTTCGATATATCCGAGAACAATGCAAAGCGCCGTTAAAATTCCGTATAAAGTAATTTTTTTAGCCATTTTTTATTCCTCAATCGTTACGGTAACACCGTTTGGCAGGCAGGCGATTGTTTCGCCCTGCTTTGAGATAGGTGTATGATTTACACATATCTGATTTTTGCAATCTGCTTTTTCCATATAGACTTTGCCGTTTTTTATTTTTACGGTGTTCCCATCGAGTGAAAATTCACCGTCTTTTAAAAGGGATGTTTTGTAAACGGTTTTATTGTTTTCTTTTATTATAACGCTCTTGCCCTTACCGCCTTTGGGATAAAAAAAGAATAATGCGGCAACCGATAAAACCAAGAGTATAACAACAAAATCTCCTTTTTTCATTACCGCACCCTCTTTCGAATCAGTTTATTATATATATCATAATAACATAACTTTACAAAAAGTAAAAGACGTAGTATAATAATTTTTATGAAAAAAGTTTTAAGTTTACCGGTGATTTTGGTCCTGCTTATGCTTTGCGGATGCGATGCGGTGCAGGAAAATACAGATACAAGGCTTCAGCTTGATACCTTTGTGACATTGACTGCGGATTGCGATGATAAAACGCTCAATGCCGCTTTTCAAAAATGCGCCCAATTTGAAAAAATTTTCAGCCGAACTATTGCTTCAAGCGAGGTTTCGCGCCTTAATGCGGCAGAAGATTTCACCGCTGTTTCAAAGCATACAAAAAGGATTATTGAGCGGGGTATTTATTACGGTAATTTAAGCGGCGGCAGGTTTGATATTACTATTTGTCCCGTTTCAATGCTCTGGGATTTTGAAAATTTGATAGTTCCCGATAGAAATGAGATTGCCGAGGCACTTCGAAGCGTTGATTATGAGCAAATAGAGATTGACGGTGAGCGCATTTTTTTAAATGGCGCAAAATTAGACCTCGGAGGTATTGCAAAGGGTTATATTGCCGATGAAATTTTAGAGTTTTTTAAAGCCGAAAAAATTAAAAACGGTATTATAAATCTTGGTGGAAATGTTATTGTTTTTGGGGAAAAGAGCCGTATGTGTCTATAAAAGACCCATTTGGCAAAAAAGAAAATATTGCCGTATTGAGCCTTAAAAACAAAAGTGTTGTTACCTCGGGTACTTATGAGCGCTGTTTTGAAAAAGACGGAGAAAATTATCATCATATTCTTGATTCAAAAAACGGTTATCCCGTAAAATCCGATTTGGTTTCGGCAACGGTAATAAATCAGAAATCGCTTGACGGCGATGCCCTTTCAACCGTTTGTATTTTGTTGGGGAAAGAAGAAGCTGTAAAGCTGATAGAAAACACTCCTGATACCGAGGCGGTGTTTGTTTCACAGGACGGTAAATTGAGCTATACATCGGGAATATATGAAAAAAACGGAAAATTATATATCGAATGACAGTTTTCTCTTTATTTTTCAATACTTTTGATGTATAATTATATAGATTATTTAGTTTTATAACAGAAAGGTTTTTGAAATATGGGTTTTTTACAGTCAATTTTCGGAAATTACAGCGAAAAGGAACTAAAAAGAATAGATCCTTTACTTAAAAAGGTTTTGTCCTATGAGGATGAATATCGCGCTCTTTCGGATGAGGCACTTCGCCGCAAAACCGATGAATTTAAGGAGCGTTTATCGCAGGGAGAAACGCTTGACGATATTTTACCCGAGGCTTTTGCCGTTTGCCGTGAGGCGGGCGACAGAGTGCTCGGTATGCGCCATTTCCCGGTTCAGATTTTGGGCGGTATCGTACTTCATCAGGGCCGTATCAGCGAAATGAAAACAGGTGAGGGTAAAACTCTCGTTGCTACTCTTCCTGCCTACCTTAACGCTCTTTCGGGACTCGGTGTTCATATAGTAACCGTAAACGATTATCTTGCCAAGCGTGACTCTGAATGGATGGGCAAGCTTTACCGCTTTTTAGGTCTTTCGGTGGGTCTTATTATCCACGGAATGAGCAAGGAAGAGAAAAAAGCGGCTTACGAAGCCGATATTACCTACTGTACCAATAACGAATTGGGCTTTGATTATCTTCGTGATAATATGGTTATTTATAAGGAGCAAAAGGTTCAGCGCGGTCATAACTTCGCTATTGTGGACGAGGTTGACTCCATTCTTATAGATGAGGCGCGTACTCCGCTTATAATTTCGGGTCAGGGAGATAAATCAACCGACCTTTATACTCAGGCTAACGCTTTTGCAAAAACGCTCCGTATGGTAAAGGTTAAGGAAATGGATGATAAGGCGAGCGATGAGGTTACTAATTATGAGGGTGATTACGTTGTAGACGAAAAGGCTCGCACCGCAACACTTACTCCCGATGGTGTTGCAAAGGCTGAAAAGTATTTTAGTTTAGAAAACCTTAATGACAGTGAGAATATAGAAATCGCGCATCATATAAATCAGGCAATCCGCGCCCACGGTATTATGAAGCGTGATGTTGACTATGTTGTTAAAGATGGCGAGGTTATTATAGTTGATGAATTTACAGGCCGTCTTATGTTCGGAAGACGTTATAATGAGGGTCTGCATCAGGCAATTGAAGCAAAAGAGGGCGTAAAGGTTGCGCGCGAATCAAAAACCTTGGCAACCATTACATTCCAGAATTTCTTCCGTCTTTACAGTAAACTTTCGGGTATGACCGGTACCGCGATGACAGAGGAAGCCGAGTTCCGTGAGATTTATAAGCTTGATGTTATTGAAATTCCAACAAATAAACCGCTCGCACGTATTGATGAAAACGATGCTGTTTATAAAACCGAGGTTGGTAAATACCGCGCGGTTATTGAGCGTATCCGCGAATGTCACGAAAAGGGACAGCCTGTGCTTGTTGGTACTGTAACAATCGAAAAATCCGAGCTTCTTTCGTCACTGCTTAAAAAATGCGGTGTTAAGCATAATGTACTTAATGCTAAACACCACGAAAAGGAAGCTGAGATAATCGCTCAGGCAGGTAAATTCGGCGCTGTTACGATTGCTACCAATATGGCAGGACGTGGTACGGATATTATGCTTGGCGGTAATGCGGAATACCTTGCAAAAGCGGCTCTTCGCCACGATGGAATAAGCGAGGAAATGATAGTTGAAGCAACCGGCTTCGGCGAAACCGATGATGAGGATATTATTGCTGCAAGAAAGCTCTTTAAGGAATATTATGATAAGTTTAAGGCTGAAATTGCACCGGAGGCCCAAAAGGTTCGTGATGCAGGCGGTCTTTGCATCATAGGTACAGAGCGCCACGATTCAAGGCGTATTGATAACCAGCTTCGCGGACGTGCAGGTCGTCAGGGAGACCCCGGTAACACAAAATTCTATATTTCTTTAGAGGATGACCTTATGCGTCTTTACGGCGGTGAGCGTATTGCCGCTATGATGAGCACCTTTAAAATTGATGAAAATATGCCGCTTGAGAGCAAGCTTCTTTCCAACACCATTGAGGGCGCACAGAAGAAGAAAGAGGGTATGAACTTTGCTACCCGTAAGAATGTTTTACAGTATGATGATGTAATGAATAAACAGCGTGAGCTTATTTATTCACAGCGTAACATGGTTCTTGACGGTGAGGATATCAAGCATACCGTTCTCAAGATGATAGACGAAACAATATCCTCCTACTGCCGTATTTATTTGAGCGATGATGCGGTTCACGATAATTGGGATGTTGACGGTTTGCGTGAGTATTTCCTCGGCTGGATAACAACGGATGATGACCTGCACTTTACTCCCGAGGAGCTTGGCGATACCTCTTGTGAAGAAATTGCCGCCGAGCTTACCGAGCGCGCTCATAATATTTATGAAAAGCGCGAGGAGGAGTTTACCTCTCCTGTTATGCGTGAGATTGAGCGCGTAATGTTGCTTCGTTCGGTTGATAGAAACTGGATGGATCATATTGATAATATGGATCAGCTTCGTCAGGGTATCGGACTTCGTGCATACGGTCAGCATGACCCTGTTATCGAATACCGTAATGAAAGCTATGATATGTTCTCTGCAATGACCGATACAATCCGTGAGCAGACTGCAAAGCTTGTTATGACTGTACGCGTTCGTCAGAATGAGGAAGTAAAGAGACAAAAGGTTGCCGAGGAAACAAGCGCCGGCGACAATAAGCCGCTTACTGTAAAGGGTAAGGGCGTTGTAAGCAAAAATGCACTTTGTCCTTGCGGAAGCGGCAAGAAGTATAAGCGTTGCTGCGGTAAAGACGAAGAATAAATTGATATTCCGCATGGGAGGGGCTTGCTCCTCCCGAAAATCAGCGCACAAAATAAATTGATATTTTGTAGGGGAGGGTGCGAGTGTCCGGTATAACCTCTGCGGAGCAGAAGCACCGACCGAGGCGGCAGCCGAGACCTCTGCGCCCTCCCGTTATGTTTTAAGGTCAGTCAAGTATGCCGTATTTTAAGAGGTGAGATTATGGGCAATGAATTTAAGGCTGTGTCGGGCGCTACCATCGCCGCAGTTTCTACGCCGCAGGGTGAGGGCGGTATAGGTGTTATACGTATTTCGGGCGAGGCGGCAATAGCGGTTGCGGATAAATGCTTCCGTTCATTTTCGGGAGAAAAATTATCGGAAATTGGCGGATACAGCGCGCTTTACGGCAGAGTTTTTGAGGGTGATGAACCGCTTGATGAGGCTGTTGCATTGCTTTTCCGCGCACCAAAAAGCTATACAGCAGA
>JAZSKL010000305.1:0-3548 GCA_045534855.1 Acutalibacteraceae bacterium | reverse complement strand
GGATGCTATGCATCTTTTGGAATACTGCAATTTTCCGGGCGGTACATATTATTCGGATTTGCGTAAAAAACATGGTTATGAGAAACCGCATAATGTAAAGCTTTGGTGCCTTGGTAATGAGATGGATGGTCCTTGGCAGATAGGTCATAGAAACGCTCATGAATACGGCACTCTTGCCGCACAGACAGCAAAGGTTATGAAGGATATTGACCCCTCAATTGAGCTTGCGGCTTGCGGCAGCGCAGGAGTTAAGCTTCCAACATTTGGTGAGTGGGATGCAACCGTTGCTAACCGTTGCTTCCGTTACATAGATTATCTTTCTATGCATACCTACTATAATAATCATAATTATACTTTGGATGATACACGCGATTTTCTGGGTCATGCATTAACATTTGACCAGCAAATTCATTCTGTAATTGCCGCATGCGATTACGCTTCTGCGGTTAATAAATCGAAAAAGCGTATCAACCTTTCAATCGATGAGTGGAATGTTGTGTACCGTCCTCACGGAAAGGTTCCGCCTGATGCTCGTTGGACTAAAGCTCCGCATCAGATCGAAGATGTTTACAACCTTGAGGATGCATTGCTTGTAGGTACAATGTTCCTTACAATGCTTAACCACGCCGACCGCGTTAAGATTGGTTGCTTGGCTCAACTTGTAAATGTTATTGCTCCTATTATGACATCTGACACAGCCGCTTGGAAACAGACAATTTTTTATCCTTATAAGCATTGCAGTGCTTACGGACGTGGCACAGCCTTGTATCAGGTTATGGAATGTGAAAAATATGATTCCAAGAATCATACAGATATTCCTTATCTTGCTTCTTCCGTTATTTATAACGAGGAAGAGGATCAGATTGCTATATTTGTTGTAAACCGTGACCTTGATGATGACAGTAGTTTGGAGGTTGACCTTCGTCAGTTTGCTGACTATAAGCTTGACCGTCATATTGTTTTAAATCACGAGGATATTAAAGCGGTAAACACCGAAGAAAATCCTGATAATGTAACCGAGCAGATTAAGAATGATAATTCTAAGTTCCAGGACGGAAAGCTCACAAGCATAATCGAAAAGCACTCTTGGAACGTTATCGTTCTAAAAAAATAATAGCCTTTAAAAGCTTTATCTGAAAGGAATGTATATCCTATGAAAAAGATATTAAGTTTGCTTTTGGCTGCTGTAATGATTTTCTGCTTTGTTGGATGCGGTGATGATGCTACACCTGCAAAGGCTAAGGCTAAAGAGCGTAAGCGTGCTTCTAAGGGTCAGGACACAACAACACTTGCAACCCCTCCCTCTGAAGATATCGTTCTTGATACTGGTTTGCTCACAGCACTTGATAAAACCTACGCTCAAAGCAATAAAGCAGGTATGGTTTACGATGCCAATATCTTTATTAACCTTGCTAATAAATCGGGTACAGTTGATATTGCTTGCGTTGGTGATAGTATTACATACGGTACTGCTGCTTCCGACCCTGCAACCGCATCTTATCCGGTACAACTTCAAAAATTACTTAATTCTCGCTTCGGTAAGAAGTTTAAGGTTACAAATTACGGTCATGCCGGTGCTTATATAGCCGCTTTTGACCGTAGTAATGCCTCAACACTTCAGTATATAAATACCGATGAATATATGAAATTGCGTAAGGATAAGCCTGAAGTTGTTATAATGATGCTTGGTATTAACGATATCGGTTATGCCAATACAGCAGAAAATGTTGCAACAATTCAAAAAGAATACAGCTCTCTTATTTCGAAGATTAAATCACTTAAATCAAATCCTTTGGTATTTGTATGCACACCGCTTGTAAGAACTACTGCTTACAGCAGTTATGCTTCGCTTGATAATTTGTATAACGCAGTTATTGGCGCAGCAAATGAAAATAATGTTTATGTAATTGATACATATAATATTACAAAAGAGTATTTCAGCAGTGCGCTATATGAAACCGATGGTCTGCATCCGAATGATGCAGGATATAAATATCTTGCAAACGCAATTATGAATGCAGTTTCTGACGGCCTTACCGAATATAAGGAAGAAACGGTTAAAGAAACATCAAATTATGTTGTTTATGTTGACTCCGCTAAGGGTAAATATGACAGCGTAGGTGCTTCTGCCGATAAGCCAACCTCGAGCTTTGCACGTGCGGTTGAGCTTTGCAAAGGCGGCGGAACGATTGTTGTTTCCGGCAGAGTAACTCCTGCAACCACAGGAAATGATATTGTAAGAGTATTTATAGCTCCCGAAAATGCACATAAAATTAAGGTTACAAGTATAGATCCGTATGACGGTACTGATTACAGAACCAAAAATAATGCAAGAATCTATATGTCTGCTTCAATGTATTTGCAGGGCGATTTTGAGTTTGAAAAGGTTAATTTTGATATAATTGCCGCAAACACAAAAATTGTATGTAATTATAATAATGTAACCTTCGGTACAGGTGTAAACTGCACTGTAACAAGCGGTGGTTATCCTGTTTTGATTTTCGGTTATGATGTTGTAACATCAGCACAGACAAATGATGACCTTTCCTGTAAGAAGGATTGTACTCTTACTGTAAACAGCGGTACATTTACCTATTTGCGCGGTGGTAACTATCGTACCGCAAGCACTGCGCTTTCGGTATATAATTATGGTACAGTTAAGTCAGGTGTAACTGTTAATATCATTGTTAACGGCGGTACTTTTTCACTTGAAAACGGTACTGATAATTTCGAAAAGCCCGGAAGCCGTCTTTCATCAGCACTTGGTCAAAACGGCTTGGAAAGTGGTGCAACAGTAAACTTTACTGTAAACGGCGGTACATTTAAAGGCTCATTGTATGCAGTTCCCCGTATGAATCCGTATACCGCTTTAGGAGCACCGAGCGTTAATGGTAACATCAATATTACTGTGAACGGCGGTTTGCTTAACGGTTCGGGTATTGACTATCTGCAAACCTATCAGGGAAGTCAAAATCCAAAAGTTAGCGGAGCTTATAGTCTTGCTATAAACGGAGGAACATTTGGCGGAGGCTCAAATTTGAAATTCTCTGCTGCAGGCTGTTCTAATTCTGTTTTAACTCTTGGAAGCGGTAACGCATATCTTGAGGGTTGGGCAACAATTACAGGCTTCAAAACTGTTAATAAGTAATCACAAAAAAATCGGAGACAGAACAATCTGTCTCCGATTTTTTAATTGTGATAAAGTTTTTTGGTTTGGTATTTTGGTTCACAGGTTAAATTAACGCCGAGTTTTCTGAATGTTTGTTCATCTACACGAGCTAAAATAACACTTGAATGAGCCTCTAAACCGCGAAGCTTCGGTACTTGCTCAAGAGCCTTCTTTGCGATATCGCTTGTTGCGGCACAAATTGAAAGCGCAATTAAAACCTCATCGGTATGAAGTCTCGGATTGTGGTTTCCGAGAAGTCCTGTTTTCATTTTTTGAATAGGCTCTATTATTGTGGGTGAAAGCAGTTCGATTTCATCAGGTATACCGGCGAGCTCCTTTAACGCGTTAAGAAGCATCGATGAAGAAGCTCCTAAAAGGG
>JAZSKL010000007.1:0-9401 GCA_045534855.1 Acutalibacteraceae bacterium | reverse complement strand
TGAAATCGGCCGTGAAGACCAATCTGCTGCAGGCGTTCCCGACGTTGATATTGCTATCACCACTCGTGAACTTGGCCGTATGATTGAACGTGCAGGTATCAAGTTTACCGCACTTCCCGACGAAGAATTTGATTCTCCTCTCGGCGAAGATACTGGTGCAGCTGTTATCTTCGGTGCTACCGGCGGTGTTATGGAGGCTGCTCTCCGTACTGCCAATGACTGGCTTACCGGTAAGGATAACACAGAAATCGACTTTACTGCACTTCGTGGTACACAGGGTCTCAAGCAGGCTACTGTTAATATCGCAGGAAGCGATATTAAGGTTGCTGTTGCTTCCGGCGCTGCTGCAGCTAAATGTGTAATGGATCAGCTTAAAGCAGGCAATCCTGCAGGTTGGACATTTATTGAGATTATGGGATGCCCCGGCGGTTGTGTAAACGGCGGCGGTCAGCCGATTCAGACTCAGACTGTTCGTGATACAGTTGATCTTAAGGCTGTTCGTGCAAAGGCTCTCTATGATCAGGATGCTGCTATGGCTATCCGTAAGTCTCATGAGTCTCCCGTTGTAAAAACTCTTTACAGCGAGTGGTATGATGGCTTTGGCGGTCATAAGGCTCACCATGACTTGCATACAAGCTACGTTGCTCGTAAGAAGTTTCCGAAGCTTTAATTAAAATTTACGGGCTGCCCTGTTTAGGGACAGCCCGTGTTTTTAAGGTGTGGTAATATTTGAAAAAGGTATTGTATTTTTTGATAGTTGTAAATGTGATTTCGGGCGTTGTATCCGGTTTTATGCTTATAAGCTACTCATTAGTATTATCCCTTATTTCGTTTGCTTCGGCAGGAATAGGTGTTGTTCCTTTTATTATGATATTAAGAAATTCAGAGGATATTGAGTCTTTGCGTGCAGAGATATCATATTTGCGGGGCGAACTGCATAAAATGCAGATCAATGATAAAACTGATGATGAACGCAGTTATAGTTTAGAGTATTCGGACGATAAGTGGCAATGTATTAAATGCAAAGCAGTAAATCCCAAAGGAACAAATCAATGCTTAAATTGCGGAGCATTTTATTCATCTAAAGTGAATCCGCCTAATAAATACCGTTAAAAAATTTTAACACCGAAAGGACGGAGTTTTAAAATGAATATTTGGCATGATATGCCCGAAAAATATATAGCTCCCGATGATTTTACTGCCGTTATTGAGATACCAAAGGGCAGTAAATCTAAATATGAGCTTGATAAGGAAACGGGATTTTTACGTTTAGACCGTATGCTTTACACTGCAACTCACTATCCTGCAAACTACGGATTTATTCCCCGTACCTATGCTGATGACGGTGACCCGCTTGATGTTTTGGTGCTTTGTCAGGCATCTATTTCACCTATGACCTTGGTGCAGTGTTATCCGATAGGTGTTGTTCAGATGACCGATGATGACAGTGCCGATGAAAAGATAATTGCAGTACCTTTTCGTGACCCCTCGCTTTCCTGCTATAACGATATATCACAGCTTCCTGCCCATACTCTGCAGGAGATACGCCATTTCTTCACGGTTTATAAAAGCCTTGAAGGTAAGCATACTGCAGTTAATGAGATCATGGGAAGCATAAAGGCATATAAAATTATTGAGGAATGTATAGCGAATTATAAGAAAAAATTCGGTAATAAATAAGCAAAAAGATGAATTGAGCGGAAAAACTCAATTCATCTTTTTATTTTAACAACTTTCTGTATGCACCGGGACTTATTCCGAATTCCTTTTTAAAGCTTCTTAAAAAGTGAGATACATTGCCGAATCCGCTCATAAAGGCGATTTCTGTTATGGTAATATTTTTTTTTGAAAGTAATTGGGTGCTGTAATGAAGTCTTAATTGACAAACATAATTAACAAAGGTGATGCCAAGCGTCTTTTTAAATATTGATGATAAATATTGCGGACTTATATGAAGAAAATCTGCGGTTTGGGTAAGCGTGATGTTATCGCAAAAATTATCGTTTATATATTTTATAGCTTTGGCGATGTGGTCATATACAGGGTCGATTGCGGTCGGTATTACGCTGAAACCACCCTTTACAACCTTTAAAATAATCGATGAAAGCAAAAATGCGGCATATTTAATGTCGTTTTGGTTGCATAAAAGCTCTTGAAAAAGCTTCTCTAAAAGCTCGGTGCTTTCACCGCATTCATATATGTAGGCGGTATTGGGTAGAATCTGGCGGTCGGGTAAAAGGGAATCTTTAAACGCCACCTTTATACTGTAAAAGCCTTCATCAGAATGATTTATACCGTGAATATCAGCGGGAGTCATAAGAACAACGGTGGGTTTTGAAATTATAAAGGGGAGTGTATTTATATTAAAATTGCCAACTCCGCCTGAATAGAACGATATTTCATAAAATGTATGGTTGTGCATTGGAAAGGCAACAACAGGCTGTGTTTTGGATACTACAATTCCGCTGTCTCCAACATGCGACATATCAAGCCTGAAAATGGAATTATTATTCATAAAATCACCATATCTTAAAAAATGCAAACAATAGATAAAAATAATGCAATTATTTTGCTTAAAATTAGGTTATTCTTATATATATATTATAATACTATATTAAAAAAAATCAAGTATAGTAGGTGATTTGCAATATGATTTATAAGCAGAAATGGATGGCAAAAAATCTTACAAAGCAAGATGGAGGGTTTGAGGCTACTGTTCCGGGAAATCTGCAGTACGATTATTATATTTATAAAAAATGGCCTGATTATCAATATGGCGATAACAGTAAAATGTTTGAGTCAATAGAGGATGATGTATGGGAGTATTATACCTACCTCAAATTTTCTGCAGATAAAAAAGAAAGCATATGGTTTCATGCGGACGGCATAGACTACAACTGTGAAATCTATCTTAATGATAAACTTCTTTTGCGCCATGAGGGGTCATTTTCGCGTATTGATATTGAGCTTACCGATTATTTATTGCCTGAAAATAATAAGCTTTCGGTAACGGTTTTACCGCATCCAAAACGCAAGGATGCGCCGGTTGACCGTTCACAGGCTGATGAAGCTTGCAAAGCGCCTGTTTGTTACGGTTGGGCCTGGCATCCGAGACTTTTGGTATCGGGTATCTGGCAGGATGCCTATATTGAGGTGAGGGGTGAGGATTATATCTTTAACCCTACCGTTATATACAAGCTTTCAGATGATTTTAAATCGGCAGAGGTTTATTTTGATTGGAATTGTAACGGGGATGTTACTGCTTCAATTTATGATAAAAACAATAATAGAATATGGCAAGGTAAGGAACGCAAAGCCTTTATTGATAATGTAGAGCTTTGGTGGTGTGCAGGTCAGGGTGAGCAGATTCTTTATACCTGGGTAATGGAAAGCGGCAGTGATAAAAAAAGCGGTAAGATTGGCTTTAAAAACGGCAAGCTCGTTATGAATGAGGGTGCTTGGACTAAACCATACGGCTTTCCGAAATCAAGAAGTGATGCTCCGGCAACCTTTATGCTTAACGGCAGAAAAATCTTTTTAAAGGGAACAAATTTTATAACACCCGATATTTTTACGGGTAATGTTACAAAAGAAAAGTACCGAGAGCAAATTATGCTTGCAAAAAAAGCTAATATGAATGTATTTCGTTGTTGGGGCGGTTGCGGATGCCAAAAAGAAGAGTTTTATGAGCTTTGTGATGAATTAGGTATTCTCGTATGGGTTGAATTTCCGCTTTCTTGCAATCTTTATCCCGAAACGGAGCATTATTTAAAAACACTTGAAACGGAGGCTACTGAAATTCTGTTAAGGCTTCGTGAGCACGCTTGCGTTGCTCTTTGGTGTGGCGGAAATGAGCTTTTTAATGCGTGGTCGGGAATGACCGAGCAGCATTTAGCCCTGCGCTTACTTGATACACTCTGTTATAAGTACGACCGCGAGCGTCCGTTTATTATGACTTCACCGCTTAACGGTATGGCACACGGCGGATACTTCTTCTTTGATAGAGAAACAAGGCTTGATAATTTTGCATTGTTCAAAAATGCAGAGTATACCTGCTATACCGAGTTTGGCCCGCCTGCATTAGCTGATAAAAATATTATAGACCGCATAATACCAAAAAGCTCGCAAACCTTCCCCGTCAAGTGTGATGATGAAAATTGGAAAGCGCATTTCGGCACTCAAAACGACCCATGGCGTTGTCAGGAAGATACGCGTATTTGTTTTCCCGAATGTGAAAGTTTGGATGAACTTTTGGAGTATTCCGACCTTATGCAAAGTATGACATATAAGGCGATTTTTGAAGAGGCACGCCGTCAATGGCCATACTGTTCAATGGCGATAAATTGGTGTTACAATGAGCCTTGGTATACGGTAGTAAATCGTCATCTGATAGATTTTGACAGTACACCGCGACCTTCATATTTCGCAGTTAAGGATTCCCTGCGTGATGTTTTGGCTTCTGCCGGTATTCCGAAATTTATATGGAAAGCCGGAGAGGTATTTTGTGCCGATATAGTTTTACATAATGATACAACCGAGGAAATTGAGCGCAGTATAAAGGTTATTCTTAATATAGATAATGAGGAATATGAGCTGCTTGACTGGAAGGGAAGCTGTAAGCCTTTGAGCAATCAGTTAGCTCCTACAGTACGCTTTAAGCTTCCTGATATAGATGGTATCAGATTATTCACCCTGAAAACCGTAATGGATGACGGTACGGAAAATGAATATACATTAAGGTATTTAGAAAAAGTAAAAAAGACTGCTGTTAAAATGCTTAATCAAAACGACTAAACAATGTTGGAAGTGTAAAAATGGGGTATTTATTTTTAGCAATAGCAGTATTTTTTGGTGTTGCGAAGAGCTTTTTTGGCAAAAAGACGGGCAATTCTGTTGAAAACACGAGTATTTCTGTTTTTTTGAGTATGATAAGGCTTGCTTTTTGCGTAGCCTTCGGAATACTGATGCTTATACCGCAGTTTATTCAAAATGGGGCGGAAATCCTTAAAATAAACGGCGAGGTTTTATTTAATTCGGTAATATCGGGTGTATCTAATGCTGCAATACTTGTTATTTGGCTTCTGGTAATAAGGCAGGGCGCTCTGGTTTTAATAGACATTTTCGGTCTTATAGGCGCATTGGTTCCGCTTGTATACAGTAATTTTTTCTTTGATGAACCTCTTAAAGCCAATCATTTGATAGGTTTTGTTTTACTCGGATTTTCTGTTTGGCTTTTGTGTAGCTATAATAATTCGGTAAAGCCTAAAATAACCTTCAAGCTTGCTTCTTTACTTGGTATATTTGCCTTGGCATGCGGAACGGGTGATCTTACTCAAAAAATCTTCGTGATGCAAACCGGGGGTAGGGTATCTACTTCGGTATTTAATTTTTATACCTATTTATTCGCTTGTTCGGTTTTGGCGATTATATATATATTTATTAAATTAAAATCTTTCTCCTTAAAAAAGGAAAAGGCAACTCGTATTGAAAAAACAGTTTTTATTTATGTAATGCTTATGGCAGTTTGCTTGTATCTTAATTTACTTTTTAAAACTGTTTCTGCCAATTATATGAACGCAACTAATATTTATCCGCTTTATCAAGGTGCTTTGATGATTTCAAACTGTTTTGCGGCTGCTTTGTTCTTTAAGGAAAAAATAAATTATAAAAGTATATGCGGTATTTTTATTGGTGTATCAGCTTTGTGCATAATAAATCTGATTTAAAAGAGGTTGAAATTTTGAGTATCAAAAAGGAAAAATATCTGTCACAGCTTCATATAGAAAATATGAAGAGTGTAATCGAAAATATTATGGATGAAAATATTTTCAATCCGCAGTTAAGTGTTAATTTCTTGGCTAAAAAAGCGTTTATAAGTACATCGTTTTTGTATCGTTGCTGTGTATATAATTTCGGCAAAGCACCCTCGGATTATATAAGTGACAGCAAGCTTAAAAAAGCTTGTGAAATGATTATGAGCGGCGGTTTTACTCTTTGCGAAATTTCAAATAACCTTAATTTTTGCTCGCAGGCATATTTTTCTGCAAGATTTAAGAAAAAATATGGGATTTCCCCAAAGGATTACAGATTTTTAAAATTAAAAGAATAAAATCTTTTTTGCTTGAATTTAAGCTATATCTGCTATATAATTACTGTAGCTTGAGTTTGGAGTGAGAATATGAAAATTGTAGTTTTTGCTGATGTGCATTATTTCGGCGGAGATTTTGAAAAGGCTAAATTCAATAAAGAAAAAAAGCTGGTAAAATATGCCGTTCCACTTATGGAAAGGTTAGTTGATACCGTAAATTCCGATAATATAGATGCTTGTGTAAATCTCGGCGATTTGATTCAGGATATTCAGGATAAGCAAAGGGATGTTGAATGTTTAAAGCTTATGTTTGAAAAAATCGGTAGGATGAATTGTCCTTGCTACTCGGTTTTCGGCAATCACGATTTAAAGGCAATGGATTCTATAGCTGAATTTGAGGAAGCTATGGGATGTAAAACAACCTTTTCTTTAGATTCAGGCGGGTATCATCTTGTATTTTTAACCACCGAATTGCGTCCCAAGCTTGGTCTTGCCCGTGGCGGCTGCTATAAAGCTCAGTATTTATCGGCAGAAACTCTTGAATGGCTTAAAGCTGACCTTGAAAGGAATAACCTGCCTTGTGTAATTTTCACCCATTACGCTATTGCCGAGGATGAAAGCATACAGGATGAATGTATGTTTATGAAGAACAGGGCGGATGTTAAGAAAATTATAAATAATGATAAAAATATTTTAGCTGTTTTCTCGGGTCACTTACATATAACTAAAGAATTAGAGGAAAACGGGTTAAAATACTACCTTTTAGGCTCTATGACCGCTTGCGGTGAAACTCCCGGTGTGCCCACAGGAGTTTATTTTGAGCTTGACCTTTGTGATAACAAATTAACTGTAACCGAAAAAAATATTGAGCTGTAAAAAAGGCTGTATCGGCAAATTTGCCGATACAGCCTTAAAATTATCTACTCTTAATTATTTCTCTTCTTCAGGTTGCTCTGATGTACAATGCGGGCAACGGGTAGCAGTTATGTCAATACTGCTTTTGCAGTATGGGCAAACCTTTGTTGTGGGAGCGGCAGGTGCCTCAGGCTTTTTGCCGATTTTACCGAGATTGTTGAAAAGCTTCACAATAAGGAACAGTATGAATGCCATAATAATGAAGTTAACAACAGCGGTAATGAATGCACTTGCAAAGCCGCCTAATTCACCCCAGGTGTACCAATTCGGATGAGCGCGTGTTATGAACTGCAAAATCGGATTGATAAAGTTGTCGGTAAGTGATGTTACGATATCCTTGAACGCAGCACCGATGATAACGCCGACTGCAAGATCAAGCACGTTGCCTTTCATCGCAAAGTCTTTGAACTCTTGTAAAAATTTCTTCATTTTTTAAAACTCCTTTGATTTTCTTATTTTGACTGCCTTTGGGCAATAATCAATTTATTTGCATAGCCTTCATCTGACGGACGTCTTTACCTACAAATCTTCTTGTCTGATAACAGCCTATAAGCCTTGAGGAAATGCGGTCGGTATAGCGCTTGGCTATTTCGCCCATAGAAAGATTTGTGTTTATAATAGTAGGCTTTTTGGAAAGAATACGGGTGTTTATAAGCCCGTAAAGGGTGGTTTGCGTAAATGGAGATATAAACTCTGTGCCAAGGTCATCAATAACCAGCAGGTCACAGTTGAGCATAGCCTCATAGCTGTCTCCGCCGCCGCCAAAATGCTCCTTTTCAACCGCCTTTAAAAGGTTAAATGCCGAGCCGTAAATAACATCATATCCTTTTTCAATAACGCTTGATACGATAGATAGCGTAAGATGGGTTTTTCCAAGCCCTGTTTCACCCATAAATAAAAGATTGGGTGAGGTTTTGGGTGAGAAATTTATTGCGTATTCATAGCAAAGCTTTAAAATTGCCGTCATTTTCTTACGCATATCATCATCTTCGGGATAGAAGTTAAGGTTAAAGCTTTCAAATTTGCATTCATCAAGCGGCATTTCGCCGGAAAGCGCCTCCGTAGCAATTTTTTTGGCGATTTCTTTAACGCAAATACAAAGCTTTCCGTCTTTGTTGTAGCCTGTGTCGCTGCAAATGGGGCAATCGTATGTAATCGGTTTGATATCAGCCGCTTTTAAAATTGCTGATTTTTCATTGGAAAGGTCGGTCATCGTTTTTTGTAAAAGACCTAAACCGTCCATATCGCCTGACATTGCCGTAACTGCAATCTTGGCACCCAAGGCTGAAAGCGTGCGGTCGATTTCAAAAAGCCTTGGAGTTTTTGAATAGGCGTTTTTAACCATCAGGTCGTATATCGCTTTTTTCTTTTCTAAATCGGCTTTTTTACGGGCAATGGCCGCCGAATAAACATCCTCTCTTTTTACCATTTTTTACTCCTGTTAATAGTTTGTATCCAACATTTTTTCAAAAGCTTCTATATCCAATGAGGATTGCTTCTGTGTTTTTTCTGTTTCTTTTGCGCGAACGGAGGCATCCTTTTCAACATCTTCAGCAGTTTTTATGCCCCGCTTATGCCAATCCTCAAGTACCTTTGCGGTATAGGAAAAAATAAACTCGGATTTTTGGTCAACGCAAGCGTTATAGGCACAGTGCAAAAGCTCTCTTGAAATTTCCCATTCGTTAAGCCAACGGTCAGCCTTTTCAAGCTCTTTAGGCGAGGGATTGCGGTGCTTAATGCCAAAAGCTGTTTCAACAATGTGCCAAGCGGTATTTTTACGCGCTGTTTCGGCAATCTGCGCTTCGGCATCGGCAACCGATTTTACATTGTTTTTAATCCAAAAAAGCGCTGTTTTTTCAATAAAGCTGATATTAAGCTTATCAGAATTTGCGGCATACTGCAAAAGCAGTAAAATAACCGAAATATCCATACCAAGGTCATCATAAAGCCACAAAAGGGAGGAGGATTCGTTGGTTTTTAGTCCTCTGCCGAAATGCTGTTGAGCCTGTGCCATCAAAAAACGAACACGCTCGTCCTCAAGACCGCGTCTTGCAACATCCTGTCTTGATGGTTTAGCATTTTTTAAAACAGGCTTTGATAAATCTTTGTCTTCGGTAGTTGTAACACCGCTGCTGCCTAAAATTCCTGCCTGCACCCAATATAGAAGAGCATCCTCCGCCTCGCTTAAAGGAAGAGAAAGGGTATCTGAAATTGCGGTTGCATCAATGCCGGCTGAAAGATTACGCAGAGCGTAAAGCAAAACCTTGATTTTCGTTTCGTCTGCAAGCTTTAAATGCTTGTCTACAACGTCACACGGTAGCGTAAATACCGCCGTAAAGGATGACGGATTTATAAAGTAATTCATTAAAAAATACTCCGAATAATTATGTAATAATAC
>JAZSKL010000052.1:0-4019 GCA_045534855.1 Acutalibacteraceae bacterium | reverse complement strand
TTGTATTTTGCATTTATTGTAAGGTATTACAGTTTGACAATATATAAAGATTGTATTATAATATATAAGTTAAAAAATTATAAGGGAAGTTTTTGTGATGTCGGTTGTTAAACAGGAAAAATTAAGAAATGTTGCAATTATAGCCCATGTTGACCACGGTAAAACAACCTTGGTTGACCAGCTTCTTAAACAAAGCGGTACATTCCGTGCAAACGAAGCTGTAAATGAAAGGGTAATGGACTCAAATGACCTTGAACGCGAGCGCGGTATTACTATTTTGTCAAAAAATACAAGCGTTTTTTACAAGGATACCAAAATAAATATCATTGATACTCCCGGGCACGCCGATTTTGGTGGTGAGGTTGAGCGTATATTGCAGATGGTTGACGGCGTTTTATTGCTTGTTGATGCATTTGAGGGATGTATGCCGCAAACCCGTTTTGTGCTTAAAAAGGCATTATCGCTTGGTAAAAAAGCGGTTGTAATTATCAATAAGATAGACCGTCCGATGGCTCGTCCTCATGAGGTTGTTGATGAAGTTCTTGATTTGTTTATAGAGCTTGGTGCTGATGATGACCAAATTGAATTTCCCGTTTTGTTTGCTTCGGGACGTGACGGATATGCTTCCTATTCACCTGATGTTAAGGGAGAAAATATGCAGCCTATCTTTGATGAGATAGTAAAAGAGGTTGAACCGCCTATGGGTGATCCCGAGGCACCGTTGCAGATACTTTTCTCTAATATAGAATATGATGAATACCTCGGAAGAATAGGTGTTGGACGTGTTGAACGCGGTACTGTTAAAACGGGACAAACTGTTGCAGTATGCCATAAAGACGGAACTTCCACTAATGTTAAAATTGCAAAATTGTTTATGCAGCAGGGTCTTAAGAGGGTAGAGGTTGAAACCGCGACAATAGGTGATATTATTGAAGTAGCAGGAATTTCCGAGCTTGAAATAGGTGAGACTGCCTGTGCTACCGATTGCATTGACCCGATGCCCTTTGTTAAGATAGACGAGCCTACTCTTTCAATGAACTTTATGGTAAATAACTCACCCTTTGCAGGTAAAGACGGTAAATATGTTACCTCGCGTAATCTTCGCGACCGCCTGTTTAAAGAGGTTATGACCAATGTGAGTCTGCGTGTTGAGGAAACCGATTCTTCCGATACCTTTAAGGTTTCGGGACGCGGTGAACTGCATCTTTCAATTCTTATAGAAACTATGCGCCGTCAGGGCTATGAATTTCAGGTTTCTCCGCCTACCGTTATTTACAAGCGTGATGAAAACGGTACATTGCTTGAACCAATTGAGCTTTTGATGATTGAAGTACCTGAGGAATATGTTGGCGCAGTTATGGAACGTCTTGGAACGCGTAAGGCTGAAATAAGAAATATGGGAACACGTGACGGCGGTTCGTCTCATCTTGAATTTTTAATTCCTGCGCGCGGACTTTTGGGCTACCGTTCACAGTTTATGACCGATACAAACGGTAACGGTATAATGAACCACGTTTTTGACAGTTATCAGCCATACAAGGGAGATATTGAAGAACGTAATACCGGCTCTATAATTTCTTTTGAGCAGGGTGAGGCAACGGGATACGGTCTTTTCAATACCCAGAGCAGGGGACGTTTGTTTATAGGCCCCGGCACTCCTGTTTATGAGGGAATGATAGTAGGTGAAAACCCAAAGAACGAGGATATCGTTTGCAACGTATGTAAGAAAAAGCAGATGACTAATACCCGCGCTTCGGGTTCTGACGAGGCTCTGCGTTTAGTACCGCATACAAGATTGAGCCTTGAGCAGTCGCTTGAGTTTATCCGTCAGGATGAATATGTTGAAATTACACCTAATAATATAAGACTGCGCAAGAAGATACTCAACAAAGAGCAACGCATGAAGTACGAGGCAAAGAACCGCTGATGAATTATATAGTTCTTGATTTGGAGTGGGACAGCGGATTTCATCCTAAATATAAGCGTTTTATAAATCAAATATTGCAAATAGGTGCGGTAAAGCTTAATGAAAGTTTGGAGCTTGTTGATAGCTTTGAGATTTGTATTTGCTCTGAATTTACCAAGCGCGTTTCGGGCAGATTTGCGCGTCTTACGGGTATTACTACTCAAAAAATGCGTGAGGGCGTACCGGCACAGGTAGCTGTAAAGCAGTATAATGAATGGGCAGGCAAAGATATCGTAACAATGACTTGGAGTAATTCCGATTTATTTGCAATAAAGGAAAACGAAGAGCTTTTACTTGATGGAGAACGTTTTTATATTGAAAAATATATTGACCTCCAACGGTATATTCAAGATGAAATGGCAAGAAACGGGGCAGATACCCATAATCAGATTTCTCTTGCCGATGCCGCAGCGCTTTTTGATATTTCAACCGATGAATATACTCTTCATACAGCGCGTGATGACAGCTTGGTTTGTGTTAGGCTGCTTCAAAAAACATTTAATGAAGAGCGTTTTTCTGCTTTTATTAAGGATACACGCGACCCGCAGTTTTATAAAAGACTATGCTTTAAGCCTTATTATATAAACGATATCAACGATCCGCTTGTTGACCGCAGTGAGTTGAAATTTTGTTGCGAGCAATGCGGAAAAGAGCTTAAACGTATTTCAAAATGGAAATACCGTAACCGCAATTTTTCTGCAACTCATCATTGTAATGCTTGTGAAAAGAATTTTTGCGCGAGAATAAGCTTTCGGAAAAATTACGATAATGTAGTGGTTAAAAAACGTCTTACCTTACCAAAGGTTCGGGAGGAAGTTAAGGATGAAGTGCAATCTGTGTCCGCGCAGGTGTAATACACAGCGTACTGAAAGCGAAAATGTAAACGGATATTGTAAAATGCCCTTGCAACCTGTTGTTGCAAGGGCGGCTTTGCATTTTTGGGAAGAACCTTGTATCAGCGGAACAAACGGTTCGGGTACTGTTTTTTTCAGCGGTTGCAGTTTAGGATGTATATACTGCCAGAATGAAGAAATCAGTCATCTTTCAAAAGGAAAACAAATTACCGTAGAGCGTCTTTCGAAAATTTTCAAAGAGATAGAAGCGCTTGGTGCTCATAATATAAATCTCGTAAGTCCAACTCATTATGCACTCTCTATAAAGCAGGCGCTGGATATTTATAAACCTGAAATTCCGATAGTATGGAATTCGAGCGGTTATGAAAATACCGAAACCCTTAAAATGTTAGAGGGGTATGTAGATATTTTCTTAATGGACTTGAAATACCTGACAGCAGAGCGGGCTTTTGAGTATTCAAATGCCGCAGATTACCCTGAAACTGCTACTAAAGCAATTTTGGAATGTTACCGCCAAAAGCCAAATTGCATATTTGATGAAAACGGTATTATGCAAAAGGGAGTAATAGTTCGACATCTTATTTTGCCGCAGGGTACACGTGAGGCATTGTTGGTTTTTGATTGGGTTAGGAAAAACGTACCGAATGCGTATTTTAGTATTATGAGCCAATATACGCCTTACGGAAATGCAAAAAAGCATAAAATAATATCCCGAAAAATAACCTCGCGCGAATATGATAAGGTGCTTACCTATATATATAACAGCGGTTTCGAAAATTGCTATATTCAAGAAAGAACAAGTGCCGATGAAAGCTTTATACCGCCGTTTGATTTAACAGGTATTTAATTTACAACAAAAAAACACCCCGTTCATCTGAACGGGGTGAAATTTTTTAAGCTGTTTTAAGTAAATCAGAATTACTTAAGCTCAACAGTAGCGCCAACCTCAGCGAGCTTAGCCTTAATGTCTTCAGCCTCTTCCTTAGAAGCAGCTTCCTTAAGGGTTTTGGGAGCGCCGTCTACAACAGCCTTAGCATCAGCAAGGCCGAGACCGGTGATCTCACGAACAACCTTAATAACCTTAATCTTCTGATCGCCTGCGTTTGCAAGAATAACGTCAAACTCAGTCTTCTCTTCAGCGGCTGCTGCGCCACCTGCTGCGGGAGCTGCAACTGCAACTGCTGCTGCTGCGGATACAC
>JAZSKL010000229.1:0-3176 GCA_045534855.1 Acutalibacteraceae bacterium | reverse complement strand
GTGTATACACTCGTGACCAGCTTCTTGATGAGGTTTGGGGCTTTGATTATTACGGTGATTCAAGAACAGTAGATGTTCACGTAAAGCGTCTTCGTGAAAAGCTTGAAAATATTTCAGAGGAATGGTCGCTTAAAACGGTTTGGGGCGTTGGTTATAAATTTGAGGTGCGTTAATAAATATGCGTTCTCGTTTATTTAAAAAATTCTTCTTCACCACCTCTTTTATAATTCTTTTCAGTATTACGGCAATGATGGTTATTCTTACCTTTGTTTATAATAATTATCTTTTGACCAATACCTATAAATCGTTAAAAAAAACCTGCCAAACGGTTTCTGATTATTCAGAAACGGTTATTGAATACGGTAAACAGCCAACGGGTGTAGATGTTTCAAGAAGCATTTACTTTACCGCAAAAAGCCTTGCAGATGTTTCGGATTATGATGTATTTATAACCGATAAAAACGGCAGAATTATGATTTGCACCTGTGATGAATGGGGTCAAAAGGGTACTTGTATACATTGCGACAGTAAAATTTCTGATAAATTTATAAAAAAAGCAAATGGTGGGGATGTTGCCGAGCTTAATAATCTCGGGATTTACGGCAAACCGCAATATGCAGGTGCTTCGGCGATATATAACGGAGACGAAAGAATAGGTTATGTTATAGCATCTGCACCGATGTCGGCAAGCTATAAGCTTATACAAACCGTTATTAAGTATTATATTATTTCGGCAGTAGTACCTATAATTGTAATGTTTTTTGCTATTTACGCCATTACTTATCGTCTTACAAAGCCCATGAAGCAGATGTCCGAAGCGGCTTATGCTATGGCAAGAGGTGATTTCTCTCGCCGTATACCCGTAAAAAGTGATGACGAAATCGGTCAGCTTGCGGTTTCATTCAACCAGATGACAAATGCGCTTGCACAGCTTGAGGGTATGAGAAGAAGCTTCGTTGCTAATGTATCGCATGAGCTTAAAACTCCAATGACTACTACCGGCGGATTTATTGACGGTATGTTGGACGGTACTATCGAGCCTGAAAAACAGTCCTATTACCTTAATATAGTATCGGGCGAGGTTAAGCGACTTTCAAGAATAGTTGAAACAATGCTGCATTTAGCAAAGCTTGAATCAGGCGAATTTGTTTTGAAGTATGAAGAGTTTAACTTCCGTGAATTGTTGATTGATGTTGTTTTAAGTCAGGAACAGCGTATAGAGCAAAAATCAATAAATATTAACGGTCTTGAAGAAACTCAACAGGTGACCTTGAATGCCGATAAAGACCTTTTGCATCAGGTAATTTATAATCTTGTTGATAATGCGGTAAAATTTACACCCGAGGGCGGAAGTATAGATTTTGCCTTAACTTCCGACCGCCATTCGCTTTTATTCCGTATAACAAATACGGGAAAGGGAATACCTAAAGAATCGTTACCGTTTATTTTTGAGAGATTTTATAAGGTTGATAAATCCCGTTCTGCAAATAAAACCGGCACAGGATTGGGACTTTATATAGTAAAAACCATAGTTAAAAATCACGGCGGGCATATAAATGCAACAAGCCGCGAAAACGAAACTACCACTTTTGAAATTATTTTGCCGCTTATTAAATAGGGGGATATTTTATTATGAGCGAATTTGAAAATAATGATAATATTTTGGGCGATGGAGGAACAAATAATAATCCGCAGAATACACAGCCTCAAAATACAAATGAACCACAGGTAATACCGGTACAGCCGCAAGCACCGGTGCAACAACCTGATGTACAACAGCCTATACAGCCTATTGTGCAACAGACGGTAGTGCCTGATCCGTTTGCAAAGGATAGCTTTGCTCCGCCTCCGGTACCGCCTGTTCCGCCGATTCCGGTTGTTATAAATCCTATAGAGTATACACCGGTGTCCGATGAAAAACGCCGTAAAGGCTCAAGCATTGGATTAAAATTCTTTTGTATAGCAGTAGCTTTAATGCTTTTGGTAACAGGCAGTGCTTTGGGTGGATATCTGTATGGAAAAGGATTACTTAATTCTGTAAATACCAATGATTTATATAAAAAAATAGAGCTTGACCTTGCCTCAAAGCCAAAGGATACCGATCAATATACTGCAGCACAGGTTTACGAACAGCTTAATAAATCCATAGTAGGAATTTGCATCTATAACGAAAACGGCGAAATGTCGCAGGCTTCGGGTGTTGTTTATACCGAGGATGGTTATATAGTTACGAATGACCACATTTATGCTAAGGTTTCTGCGCCTAAATTTAAAATTTACGCTTATGACGGAACGGAGTACAATGCCGTATATGTTTCAGGCGATGTGGTAAGTGACCTTGCGGTGTTAAAGATTACCGATGGCGAAGGCTTTGCTCCTGCTGTTTTCGGTGATTCTAATGAGCTTTTCTGCGGTGAGCACGTTGTTGCTCTCGGCAGACCGAGTGGAGCTTCCGACTATACAACAGTTACAAGCGGTATAATTTCTCTTACAGCGCGCAGAGTAAGCAACAATTCTAATTATTCTGCCCGTCTTATTCAGACCGACAGTGCCATAAACCCCGGCTCATCGGGCGGTGCACTCGTTAATATGTATGGTCAGGTAATTGGGATAACATCATCAAAGCTTGCTTCTTCTAACTATGATAATATAGGTTTTGCTATACCTACTACAACTATGAAGCGTGTTGTAACACAGCTTATTAAAGACGGTAAGGTTACCGACCGCGCAAAGCTTGGTATAACATATACCGAGTTGAATTCCGTAACGGCAGAAATTTCGGGTGCTCCGGCTGTTGGTATTTATGTTGCTACCGTGAGCTCGGACAGTGACCTTTACGGCAAGGTTGCCGAGGGTGATATAATCACTAAAATAAACGGCAAGGAAATCACATCGGATGATATAGTGCTGGATATTGTTGAGGATTGCCGTGCGGGAGATACCGTTACGATAACCGTTGTTGATGAAGACGGCGGTGAAACCGAGTATGATGTAAAACTTGGGGCAAATGTTAGTCAGTCAAGCTACTCAAAAGTTCTCGAAAGCAAAGAAGAAAGTAATGATTCTTCAGGTGGTACTTTCGATTTCCCTTATGGTGAATAAATAGTTTTTAATATAAAATTTATTGAATATATAAAATGAGGGTGACCTGTTTTGGTCACCGTCATTTTAGTTGC
>JAZSKL010000298.1:0-1937 GCA_045534855.1 Acutalibacteraceae bacterium | reverse complement strand
ATAGAGTCTACCGTACCTCCAATACCTATGGATTAAGTTTGGTTCTGATTTCTTTAGCGAAACATATAAAACATTACGCACCAGCCCGGACTGTCATCATACATTTTGATTTCCTGCCCGATTATACCCTGCTCCTTTTGTACCGTTTCGGCTGTAAAGTAGGGTGACTGAACAAAATCAAGCAAAATCGCAAGATTATCATAAAAACGGTTAGTACAGGAGAAAAGATAACAGGTGCGGTCGAACGAGGTATAAGCGTTGGCATAAGCACCTGTTTCGGCATAGCGTGTAAACGCATCGCCGTCCTCGCTTTCAAAAAGCTTATGCTCCAAAAAGTGGGCTATACCCTCAGGAACCTCGGTAAAATCCTCGCCGTTTTTGGAAAATTTTGTATCAATTGAACCGTAACGAGTTCCAAAAAGCGCGTAAGCCGAGGTATGCTGTGGTTTTTCCATAATATAGATTTCAAGACCCGAAGGATGCACAGCCTTGATATAGCTTTGACCTATAGGACTTTCAAATACAGTTTTTTTCATATCTTACGCTTGGACCTCCTTTGGTAAAAGCCTGTAAACGGTATGAAGATTTACGCCGTTTGCAGTATCTATAACCTCTTGCTTGGTTACGTTTTCAATTTTTTCAGCAAAGTCCTCCGGAGAGGTTAAATTGCGGTTGGAAATCTTGGTTGCATACCAGTTATCGATAGTTGTCTGACTGTCATTTACCGAGCGTAACGAATCGGAAATACTCTTTTTAGAGGATGAGAACTCAAAATCGGAGATTTCACCCTTTTTGATTAAATCAAGCTGTTCTAAAATAGCCTTTTGTGCGGTATCGGCATTTTGCACTTCAACACCGGAATCAACGGTAAGCAAGCCTTTTACTCTGATTGCAGATGATGAGCAGTAATAGCAAAGACTCATTTTTTCGCGGACATTGGAAAACAGCTTTGAGTAGGGGCCTCCGCCGAAAATATCGCTCATTATGGCAAGCGGTGCGCTCTTCTGGTCATCACCGTGTAAATCACAGGAAAATCCGAGGCAAAGCTTTCCTTGGGATAAATCCATTCTTTCGGTTACGGTTTTAACCACATCACACTTCTCTGTGCGGCGATGAGTATAACGCTCGCATATATCGTTGCGGTCAAACTCTTCAAAATATTCTCCTATTTTTTCGAAAAGACCGTTTGGAAGATTTGATGAAATAACATTGACTCTTACAAAAGCTGTACTTAATAAAGTTTTCCACATATCGTAAAGAACTTTACCGTTTAATGCTGATACCTGCTCTTCGGTTCCGCACTTGGGTGTGGCAAATTCATCATCGCCGTACATTTCTTCTATAAGCCTTTTTTTGGCATAAATACGCTTTTCGGCAAACTCGCCGCGTATATGTTCTATTGCTTTGCGCTTTTCTCGCTCAACATCTTCTTCGCAAAATGAGCCGTTTTCTGCTTTGGGGTCAAATATAAGTCTTAAAAGCAGCTCACATGCCTGTTCGCATAATGCTTCGCCGTCAAGAGCGTATTTATCGTCAATTACCGAAACGGCAATTTTAAGCGATTGCAAATCTCCAACCTTTTCGGCAGAAGCTTCAAGCGCAGCGCCGTAAAGCTTATTAAGCTTATAATTAAGACGCGAAAAATCTGGATATTTATTGCTGCAGGTGGTCATTAAAAACGGCAACAGCGAATACCCTGCCGCAGTATTCTTTTTGAGCGGCAGATAAAAATGGAATGAGATAAGTGTTGTACTGAAACGCTCATTTTTAATAAAAAGACCCTCAACACCATTGCCTATTTGTGTTAACTTGCAAGACATAGCATCTCTCCGTTCGGTAGCATTAAGATATATTTATTTTATTATACCACATTTTACCTCTGATTAACAACACTTTCTTGATAAAATAACAGTTTTTGTAAAAAATGATTATTTTTT
>JAZSKL010000081.1:0-1806 GCA_045534855.1 Acutalibacteraceae bacterium | reverse complement strand
TTTATAATATCGCAAAACAATAATATTCCGAGAATAAAGGGAATAATAGACCGTCTTTGCAGTAATTTCGGCGAAAAACAGGGTAACATTTACACCTTTCCGACCGCCCGACAATTAGCATCAAAAAGCGTAGAAGACCTTTCCGTTTTAAGAGCAGGATTTAGAGCAAAGTATATAATAGATGCCGCCCAAAAAGTCGCAAGCGGTGAGGTTGACCTTGAAACTATCAAAAAGCTTTCCTGCGATGAAGCACGAGAAGAACTTATGAAAATTTGTGGAGTCGGTCCAAAGGTTGCCGATTGCGCCCTGCTTTTCGGATTAGGATTTACCGAAGCTTTTCCGAAAGACGTATGGATAAAACGAATTATGGAACACACATTTGGCGGCGACCTTCCCGAATGTGCCTTACCGTTTGCAGGCATTGCACAGCAATATTTGTTTTTCTATGCCCGAAGTCATTCTGATATATTTTAAATAATATAAATAGCACTCAACGCAAAATCGGAATAGTATGAAGTGTATCATACTACGAAATGAGATTTTGCGATGAGTGATTTTTTTATTGTTTTGATAGGAATTTTAATTCCGTTTTTCGGTACAACACTTGGTTCATTGCCGGTATATTTTATCAAAAAAGACCTTAATGATACTCTGCGCCGTGTGCTTTTGGGGTTTGCGGCAGGGGTTATGATAGCGGCTTCTGTATGGTCGCTGCTTATTCCGGCAATTGAAATGACCGATATGAAGTTTAAATTCATTCCGGCAGTTGTTGGTTTTTTAATTGGTATTACCCTTCTGACATTGACCGACATAATAATAAACCGATTAGAAAGAATACCCATCAATTCACAAAATAACACCAAAAGCATTTTGATGACAGCTTTTGCAGTAACACTCCACAACATACCCGAGGGAATGGCGGTAGGTGTTGGTTTTGCCGCGATTTTAAGCGGTGAAGGGGTTATATCTTATGCCGGTGCTTTCACCCTTACTATGGGTATCGCAATACAAAACTTCCCCGAGGGTGCGATAATCTCAATGCCGTTAAGGTATGCAGGTTATTCAAAAAACAAATCTTTTATTTATGGTATGCTTTCGGGAGTGGTTGAACCGATAGGTGCTGTTTTTATGCTTATATTAACAGCCATACTCTCCCCTATTTTGCCGTATATACTTTCCTTTGCGGCCGGCGCTATGATATACGTTGTTGCAAGAGAGCTTATTCCCGAATCCCAAAAGCCCGAAGGTTCAACACCTGCGATACTCGGAACAGGATTTGGCTTTGCGCTTATGATGCTTTTAGATGTAGCTTTTGGGTAAAAAAATCCCGATTGGAAATCTCCAATCGGGATAAATATTAGGCTTTAATTATTTAACCATACTTGCAACTTCTGCAGCAAAGTCATCTACGCGCTTCTCAATGCCTTCGCCCTTTTCCATACGAACGAATTCAACGAGTTTAATATCAGCGCCAAGCTCTTTAGCACAGTTTGCAACATACTTGCCAACGGTGATATCGCCGTCCATAACGAACTGCTGCTCAACAAGGCAGTTTTCCTTGAAGAACTTACCGATCTTGCCTTCAACGATTTTGCCGAGGATAGCATCGGGCTTGTTAGCCATCTTGGGATCCTCTTTCATTTTAGCAATTTCGATTTCCTTTTCCTTCTCGATAACCTCTGCTGGAACAGAAGCCTCATCAAGATAGGAGGGGTTCATAGCAGCAATCTGCATTGCTATGTTTTTACCCATTGTGATGAAGTCAGCATTAGCAGCATCAACATCACCTTCAAATTTAACAAGAAC
>JAZSKL010000171.1:0-1916 GCA_045534855.1 Acutalibacteraceae bacterium | reverse complement strand
GGCTTGAAATGGGTGAGCGTCTTGGTGACAAGGCTCCGAAGATCTTCAATGTTAACTGGTTCCGTACCGATGACGAGGGTAACTTCGTATGGCCCGGATTTGGTGACAATATGCGTGTTCTCAACTGGATTGTTGACCGTTGCGAGGGTAACGCTGATGCTACCGAAACCGCTATCGGTTATATTCCGAAGCCTGAAGATATCGACCTTACCGATCTTGATATGGATATGGATACTCTTAAGTCCATCCTCAAGGTTGACAAGGATGTTTGGACCAAGGAAGCTGCTGAAATTGAAGAGCATTACAAGAAGTTTGGCGACAGACTTCCTGAAGAACTCCGCGTTCAGCTTGAAAACCTTAAAGCAAATCTTGCTAAAATGTAAGAATCAGTACAACAAATGGCTGTCTCCGTTAGTTGGAGACAGCCATTTTTTTTGGTTTAAAATCAGATTTTCATTACATTCTGTTTTGCTTTAAAAAGTGTAAGGTCAAATATACGTATCTCATTTTCGGTTATTATGAATGCGCTTTTTTCTGTTCCAAAGCCTATTTTTTGTGTATTTTCGTATGCTTTTGCAGTACCTGTTATTCCTAATACCAAGCAAAAAATAATTACCGAAGTGATGTAAAAAGATCGCCAGAAATGGCAGTATTTTTTTATTTTCACGCTAAAACTCCTATCAAAGCATTGCCTACAAGCTCTGCTGAATATGATACTTCATCAATACTGTTTACCTCTGTGCCTATTTCAACAAGAATAGAACCCTTTGTGAGATTTTGGTTATATATTTTTGAAACAAGGCTTATAGAACGTGCGAGTGAGGGATACATACCCTCAAGCTGTTTTTGCAGTTTGACAGCTAATTTTAAATTTTCCTGCCAGTTAGGGTAATTAGTAACGCTTCCGCTTTGTGAACCCATAACTATCATAACCTGTGCCGCTTTTTTGCCGTTTATTTCTACAACAGGTTTGACTTTATCAGTGCCGCCACCCGAAATCGCATCACGGTGCAGGTCTATAACTATTTTAATACTCGGATACTTTTTAAGATAACTCTTGATTGTATCGGCAGAACGGGTATAGCTTCCGTTATAAGCCGGATAATCGTGGGTTGTATGGTCGTGAAGCGTTTTAATTCCTGCGGAATTTAATTTTTCTTCTATTATATTGCCCAATTTAACCATATTATATTCTTCATCAAGGGTGCGGGTTAAATCGGCATCGGTATAATAATTACGGCTTTCTGTAAGAAAAGATTCGGTTGTATGGGTATGAACAATTAAAACCTGCGGAGTGCCGTTTTTTTCTATCTTATACGGCAGTTGCGATTCATAAAGCGATTTTAGGTTTATATCAAGATTAGTGCTGTTTTTTAGATAAATACCGTTATAGCTTGTATTAGCGGTATATGGCGAAATAAATTTTTCCAAAACCTTTCCTGCTACGGTTGCGTTACTTCCCGCTGTTACCGATTGTGTGGGCTCTTCGGAAGATGTGTTTTGCGTTTTGGTATTTGTTTCGGTTGAAATATTTTCTAATTGTATCGTTGGAAAATCGGTATAATCAAAGCTTTGGGGTGTTATATTCATTATATTTAAAGGATTTCCATTTGATTTGTAAAAAAACATATCGTATCCTGAATAAAGAATAACGGCAAGGCAAATTACAGATGCGCTTAAAAGTCTTATTATGCCACTGCGGTTGTGCATACTTATATATCATCTCCCGATAAAAGGTTGTACTAAAATGTATGCACAAAGCTTGGATTTTATACGAGACTTTGAATTACTTTTTCATCTAATTCGGGTTGCAGGAATAAATTAAGTGAAAGCGACAGTATTTCTGCCGAGCGAAGTACTTGAAAATCAATGTCTGTTGGTGTTACCATCATAGATTTTTCTTTTATATTTTCATT
>JAZSKL010000280.1:0-7871 GCA_045534855.1 Acutalibacteraceae bacterium | reverse complement strand
CTGCAATAAACATACTGTACATATTAAGCGTTGCGAAAGCATCTGTATGCGTAATAGTTATAGTATGCTCACCTTCCGATAAACCATCAGCCAAAATATACGCTTTATGGTTTTCAGAACTTCTGTATATTTCTTTTGTTTTTTCTATACCACCGTCTATTGAATAGGAAATATAAGTCCTTGTCGCATAAGATCTGGTCCACAATCCAAAAGAAGTACCTGTGAATTTAACGGTAAAAGTATCTCCCTGATTATCCGAAAGAAGCTTTTTGTATGTTACTGCATTATCGGTAGGATTATAACTATCCGTTCTAAAACTATAATTTTCTGTAAAATTAAAACCGGTAAAATCTACATCATAAGCATCTGTAAGCAGATTGCTCATAAGAGTAGTTGCAGGCATTGTAATATCGGTATAAACGCTTGAATCAAGAGACTTTTCAACAAGTT
Source organism: Acutalibacteraceae bacterium (assembly GCA_045534855.1). GTDB lineage: Bacteria > Bacillota > Clostridia > Oscillospirales > Acutalibacteraceae > UBA737. The sequence goes on along the minus strand of JAZSKL010000280.1, from coordinate 7,421 downwards.
CACTTGCAAGATAATCTTTTATGGTATCAGCGTATACCTTATAACCTGCATTTATAGGATGAACTGAATCCTGGAAATACTTCTTCCAAACAGAGTTTGATTCAGAAGTAACTTCGCTATTGCCGTTTTCAGCGTAAATCTTATTGTAAAGAACTTCGCCTACATCAATAACCGGGATACCGTAATGAGCTGCTACATCACGATGCTCGGGTCTAAAAGCAACACCGGTCTTATGAGCAGTGCTCATAGTGCTGACATTACCTGTTATTACCATTACGATATTACACTTTGGATTTTTAGCGTATATCTTATTGATAATAGACTCCATATAGGTTCTTAAAGTATCGCCCTCGGTGCTGTCATAGTTATCGTTAACAGCAGTTTCGATAAATACGAGGTCAAGGTCACCCTCTAAATCGAGTAATGCTCTTTCCATTCTGTAAAGTGCAAATACAGTACCGTTACCGCCGATAGCCATATTCTTTTCGGTTATGGTAGCCTCAGGGAACTGTGACTTGAACCAAGAAGTGGTAAGCGCACGCCAAGAATCTGTTGAAGCATTGGCTGCGCCGGTACCGGCAGTTACAGAACCGCCGATATAGCCGATTGTAAGCTCTTTATCTGCGGCTAATTTATGGTATGTGTTCTGTAATGACTGAACTTCCATAGCTGCCGAAGCGGTAAACGGAACTACCGCAAAGCAAGAAAATGCCAGAATAAGAGCCAAAAGGGTTGCTAATAATCTTTTGATTTTCACTTAAATTACCTCCAATTTTTTATTTGTGGTTGCCGTAATTTTTTTGTGTTGCTTTAACCTCCTTTTTGCATCTGTTTTTGTATCTTAATTCGAAGTTACCCAAACTACCGATTTTGGATTTGCTTCAAACATTGCGATAGCAGATTGTAATGTTCCGAGATTGGTTGCCGTTACCTGTGAACCGAAACGCATAGCATCGTTAAAGCGGTTTTCACCGTGGAAATAGCTGTTGTTTGCCATATTAAAGCCACTCATATCCGCACCCGATTTAAAGCCCCATTTTACAATATAGCTATCTGCCAAATCAAAAATATTTTCTGTTATATAGTTGTTTTTGGCATTGGGGAAGGAACGGTCAAATACGCAGATATGGTTACCTGTATGGTCGGCACGTTGTTTACCCCATCCGTAGCCTGCAAAACGGCTTATATTATTGGTACAAATAAAGTTTTCAATAGTAGCGTAGGAAACCTGCGGCTCTGAATTACCGTGCCAGAACTCAAAAGAGTAGGTTGAATACTCCAAAAGGTTATTGCGGTAGGTGATGTTTTTATAAATATCACTCATGTGTGATGCGGAGTAGCTATTATCACCTTGGAATGTAAGTGCGGCATCATAAATCTGATAAATCCAGCAGTTTTCAACCCTATGGTTAGTAACGCCGTTCCAAACCTGAATACCGTTACCAAGGCGGGTTGTTCCGCTCTGGATTGCACCGCCGATAAAACCAATTTCACAGTTGGTAATAGTAGAATTATCGCATCCGCAAAGGTCAACGCCGAAACGGCCTATATATTTAATACGAATATTATCAATAGTTACATTGTTTGCGTTAGAAACACCGAATGCCGCCTTATTAAGACCGAACTCAATATCCGAATACACCTTACCGGGATTACCCTTATCGCAATAGAGGTACAAAGAGTCCTGCTTTTGGTTAAAGTAATAATCACCGTTCTTTTCAAGGGCAATTATACCGTTAAGCTTCTTTATACCAACCATTTCACCGTGATTAAACACCGCAAGACCTATATCGGTATCGGCAATTGTTACCTTCCAGATATTCTCACGGTTACTCGGAGTCCAGAAATCGGGATTTGCGTAGTTATAAGGCGAGCCGTAGAAGGTAGGCTTTTCGCCTGTGCCGTAGCTGCCGTAGGTAACGCCTGCTTTACACTTTATGGCGCTTGTAAGTCGCCAAACACCGCCGCGCTCAAACAACACTGCATCGCCCGGCTTCAAAATATTCATTGAGAATATTGATGCTCTGGTTGACTTAAATGCAGTTGCAGGTGATTTACCGTCATTAGTGTCTTTACCGTTAGGCGAAACGTAATAAACAGTACCTGTAACATTATAAAGCTCCAAAGTGTTTTTGGAATTTAATATTTGGTTACGAAGAGCAGTAGCCTCCGTATCGGAATTACCCTTTTTAATAGTTCCCGTAGCATCCCACTTGGTATCAAGTGTTGAAGGAGCAGTTCCGTACTCAACCGAGGAATCGGGCAACTCTATTGCATCAACAGTAATATAGCTTTCAAATATAGGGTCATCGCCTATACTTACCGTTCCCTGTGGGGTTTCGGTATTCTCCTCGCCCGAAGAGGAATTATCATTATCGGGCTTGGAGGGCTTTTTATTACCGCTGTCACTCTTTTCATCACCGCACGCGCAACACATAACAAGCATAAGCATTGCAAGCACTAATGACAGTATTTTTTTCATTATTCTTTCTCCTTTAAAGGTTTAGAATTTGGCTACCAATTCATTACCCTTCTTTGCAGCTCTTTCGAATAAGTTTGAAACCTCATCAAGCTTATTCTTAACCTGTGCTGCAGTACCGCCGGTTCTGATAAATTTATCCAAGTCACCGTTTGATGTACCAACAGCACCGGTTAATGCACCGTCTATAGTGTAGTGGCTGTTGGGCTGTGACATACAGTAGTTATAGGTTTCAAGTGTCTGGTTATTTACAAAGAACATATCCTTGTCATAGTTCTCTGCATTGAGGTAGTAGCGCAAGAAGTAGTAAACTGCAGCTGCGTTTTTAGCGCCCTTCGGAACACCGTATGCCTCAAACTCCTGCCAATGAACATAATAGGTATCATTGAAGCCTGTGGGAACAGGTACGCAGTAAAGGTCATCATTAGACTTTAAGGTGGAGAAGTGGAAGTCGGTTCTGCGAGCTGCAAGAATATTGGTTGTGAAGAACAAATATGTTCCGTTTTCAAGCTTATCGTGCTCACGCGCAGCCTCACAGGTTATACCGTCAGACAAAAGGTTTGCACTCTGCTGAAGCGCTTTAAGAACAGCGGGGTCGGAAAGGTTGTTCTTATACTTCTTTCCGTCAAATGTAATCATATTAACATTGTTGAACCAAAGCGGCTCCAAGTGACCTGAAGTCATCCAAGCAGGTCTGCCTGTTTCTTCCTTAAAGGTCTTGCACATCTCAACAAACTTTTCATAAGTCCACTGACCGTTTTTCCAAAGAGTATAAGGATCTTCAAGCTTATAGCGGTCGATTGTGCTCATTGAATAGGTAACAACAGTAGGCTGCTGGTTAAAGGTGTTTTTAAGGTTTACACCGTAAATCTTACCGTCAACCGAGTAAGCAGAGGTTACGCGGTTATCCCAGATAGCGCCCTTGAAATCATAGCCGGTTGCTTTTGCAATGTCCTGTGTTAAGTACATCTTTGTGGGGCTGGGGCTGTTGTATCTTATAAGGTCAGGCGAGTCGCCGCTGTTGATAAGAGCCGCAATTTCAGACTCGTAGTTATCATAGTTACCAACTGTCCACTGAACCTTGATACCGGTCTGTCTCTCAAAGTCGCTTATAACCTTTTCAGCACCTGTAACGTCCTTAATCGGGTTCCAGGAATAAACCTTAATGGTTGTTCCGCGAAGATTTGAGGGCATTTGAGCCAACAAATCTTTCCATGAAAGGTCATCTGCGTTCTGAACTGTGGGGGTCTGAACTGCGGTGTTTCCGCCTGAACCCTCACCGTCACCGCCGGGAACGTTAAGCTCGATGTCAAAATCCTCGTCACCGCCGAGGTCTACCTTAGCTTTTTCTTTCTCACCGCAGGCAGAAAGTGCAAAAATAAGCACAAATGCCATCAGCAAGCAAACAACTCTTTTTAACTGTGTCATAAATAAAACTCCTTTTATTTTATTATTTTTTATATTTAACCTACTATACCGCAGGTTGCTATACTGTTTACAAACTTTCTCTGCATAAAGAGGAAGTATACAAGTAGCGGAACAATGGTAACAAACGAACCCGTCAGCATCAAAGCACCAAGCGAGAATGTTTTATTAAGAAGCACACCGCCGTTAAGTATATTACTGAAGTTTGAAAGCACAACGCTTATCGGGTAATTATCCGAAAGGTAAATCTGTGCTTGATAATAATCGTTATAATACCAAACAACCGAGAAAACCAAAACCGTAACGGCAGCCGCCCCCGAGGACGGAAGAACTATTCTTAAAAAGGTTTTCCAAGGACCTGCACCGTCAATCCACGATGCTTCCTCAAGCTCCTTGGGAAGTCCCTTAAAGAACTGCATATATATGTATATAAACAAGCCGTTTTTAAGTCCCGTTGCAAATAACGCCGGCAACCAGAAAACAAATGGCGTATTTACAATATTAGGTCGCAGTTCCTCACCCGTAAGCTCGGATATACCGCCCATAATTCCCATAAAATCCAAATGCCTGAAATTATCATAGCTCGGTATCATAATCATAGCATCGGGAATGAGGATACACAAAACCATTATTCCCGTAAGCAAACTCTTTCCTTTAAACTCAAATCTTGCAAGACCGTATGCCGCAAACGAGCAGGATATAAAGGAAATCAACGCCGCCACTATGCTGTTTACAAGTGTACTTGTAAATGCCGAGCCGTAATTCATTACCTCCATAGAAAGCTTAATGTTTTCCAAGGAAAAGGTTTTGGGAATCCACTCAACCGTAGGGTCAAGCCAGTCACCCGTACTTTTTATGGCGTTTATTGCCATAAAAGCAAACGGATAGAATAAAACATAAGCAAACGCAATCAATACAAGATACCTTGCTATCGAAAACACAAACACAGGCGTTTGCTTTTTAAGTTGTTTAACACCAATCTGCACTTTACGTCTCTTCCCCTTTCTATGCTTGCTCTATGATAAGCTTTCTGTCTTCAACTCTTGCGAACGGGCCGTCCTCCACAAGCTCAAAACCGCCCTTGCGGTTATAGCTTACCGTTTTGGGAGAAATAAACTTATCAATTCTGCCTATTACGCCGTTACCGTTTGTAAGAGGTGCTATTATATAAAGCTTAAATTCGTCATTATCATTTAATGTAATATCAAAAGCTTCATCCTTTTTAAGGATTTTAAGCTCTTTACCGAAATGCTCATAAACTGCAAATTCCTCGCCCGAAAGTCCCACAACATCCGAAGGAGTAATACTGCCCTTAACCGCTTTATTTTCAGCATCTATATTAAACGCCGCCAAAACGCCGCTTCCATTTGCCATATTCTGCAATTTAAACACCTTGCCCGAGTTAAGCGGGTCAACGGTAAGGCAATCAAGTGTAGGGCACGCCTGATTATCACAGCGAAGTATTCTGCCATCCTCAAAAGCCAAAGGTTTAAGCACCTCTGCACGGCTTCTGTCAAGCGTATCGCTCACATAAATCGGGCCGCCGCTTATAGCGCGCAAAAGACTGTTTTTAGCCGCCTGACCGTCATCAGTCCACCACATATCCCAGTCACAATAGTAGAACTGACCCTGAACAACAGTATTATAAGAACACTGCAAAATGTGTTTCGCAAACCACTCTCTGTCCTCAGGCTTAAAATCATCGCTGCAACGGGAAATGGGGCTTACGCTTCTGTTCCACATATCCTCGCTTGCCATTCCCATACAGTTTATCATCTGATTATCAAAATGCTGACCAACAGACGCCTCAATAGCGTTATGAAACTGCCTTGCAACCTCACCCACAGGAGCTAACTTCTTATAGAAGCGCCTTGTCATACTCTGATTATCAATCTTTACAAACTCGGCACCGCAGTTTCTTAAATAATCGTGGTAAGCATTATAATAGCGGTAAGCCTTATCCTGCTCATAGGTAGGAATTAACCAGCCTTGGTCGGTCTTTATAAAGCATTCCTTTAATTCCTTATATATATCACCCTCGGGGTCAACACCGTTCCAATAGCCTGTTGTGGGATGCCACATACCAACCTTTATACCAAACTCATTTACCTTTTCAATACAAGCTTTAAGCCCGTTAGGGAAACGCTTGGGGTCTGCTCTAAAGGAATAAAGCTTTGAAGCGTGCATAAGGCGGAACATCTCACTGCGGTCTTTATACTTAACACCGTAGAAATTATGAACCTCGCCCCACATATCATCAATAATAGCCCATTTAACGGGGATACCCTTATCAGCAAATTCTTGACATTTATTAACAATGCCCTCTTCATCAACCCTTATCTGGAAAGCATCCCAGCTACACCAACCGAGATATTCAAAAATCTCAGGGTATCTGCGCTCATCAACCGTTCTGCAACCGTTATTTAAAAGCTTCAAGCCTACCTTTGCACATTTTTTCATAAGCTCATAAGGATTTTCGCCCTCTGCATACAAATATGCCAACGCATCACATCTGTTAAGACGCTCGCACCAGCTATAAAGTCTCGCCTGAAGAGCACCCTCTTGCGTTCCTTGTAAAACACACTTGTATTTTTCGGAAACAACAGGAAGAACCGCACCGTATGTACCGTTTGTTTTTCTATAAATAAAGCCCTGCGTTTCATTTGGCACATCAGCAATATTTACCCCAAACCTCGGACTGCACCAAAACTCCTTATGGCGCCAGTTAGCCATCCAGCTTTCAACATCCGAAAGCTCTATTTCTATAGCCGCACCAAAGTCCATTGCAATAGCTCTATCGGAAAAGCCATTGAAATAAACAGCAGTTACTCCATCCAACTCTTTTTCTGAAATTTCAATATGGAAATCCTGTACGGTCTGATCGTTGTTATTGATATACGCCTTTAAAATCTTCATATTAAACACCTCTTAGGGGCTATTATGCTAATTGTACAATTATATTATACTTTTTTTGTTTTTCTTTGTATATTATATTTTTATGATTTTTTATCAAATTTTTGTCATTGTTTCTTATATGCATTTTAACAACAAAATAGGTAATATTTGCACATTCATCCCTTTTTAAGCGGCAAACTTTAAAAAAAATCTTGATTTTAAAAGTGAAAAATGTTAATATTTTGTTGAAAGGATGTTTTTTAATGGAAAGAAATTTAGTCCACGAAAAAGGCGCTTTTAACTGTCCTGAAAATAATTTACCGTTCTATATAGACTGTCTTGACAGAAAAATCAAAAAGAAAGCACCCGCTTCAATATACCATTATCACGATAAAATCGAGCTTTTATACTGCCTTGAGGGCGAGCTCGAAATCACACTTTTTTCGAAATCTATAGTGCTGAAGTCGGGAGATTTTATTTATCTCGCGCAGAATACTCCCCACGCTACTACTGCGTATAGTGACACTAATCGCCATATCTGCCTTAAATTTGCCATCTGCAGTCGCAATATTCTCACCCTCAGGATCAAACACATAGAACACTACGGTACAATTTGCGGTAA